>NZ_JAACGB010000006.1:0-240000 GCF_029237345.1 Aeromonas sp. 2HA2
TTGAGGGTCCTAAAGGGCCGTTGGAGACCACAACGTTGATAGGCGGGGTGTGTAAGTGCAGCGATGCATTGAGCTAACCCGTACTAATTACCCGTGAGGCTTAACCATACAACACCCAAGAAGTGTTTCTGGCCTTGTAGCAAGTGAATGAACTCCTTACAAATTCAGTGATAGTGACAAGGCAACAGCCTGAGTCATTACTCACGTCAGCTTTCTAGATTAAGAATTTGCCTGGCGGCCATAGCGCCGTGGAACCACCTGATCCCATGCCGAACTCAGAAGTGAAACGCGGTAGCGCCGATGGTAGTGTGGCATTCGCCATGCGAGAGTAGGACACTGCCAGGCACCCAATTAAACGATGATGTGCAAAATCACGTCATTGGCCGAGAGGATGACACCTCGTTGAAACGGCAGACAATTTAGCAAAAAGCTAACCAGACAGCGGAGCGGTAGTTCAGTTGGTTAGAATACCGGCCTGTCACGCCGGGGGTCGCGGGTTCGAGTCCCGTCCGCTCCGCCAGTAAATTGAGAAGCCCAGTCGAAAGACTGGGCTTTTTTTCGTTTCCGACTACCCCGCACTCGCTATCACTATTATCCACCCCCTCTTCCTTTCTCCATGCGGAGCCCTCTTGATGATCGCCGCTGGCTGCGGTTGCCGCTATAATGGCCGGCCTCAAGCAAGGTGATGGTATGACAGCAGAATATCTACAGCGATTCGGGGGCATTGCCCGTCTTTATGGTCAGAGCGCACTTGGCTCCTTCAGTCAGGCCAGGGTCTGCGTGGTGGGGATCGGCGGGGTAGGCTCCTGGGCGGCGGAGGCGCTGGCCCGTGCCGGCATCAACCAGATCACCCTGATCGACATGGATGATATCTGCATCACCAACACCAATCGCCAGATCCACGCCATGCAGGGTACGGTTGGTCGCCTCAAAACCGAGGTGATGGCAGAGCGTATTCGTGCCATCAATCCGGATTGCGAGGTGATCGAGGTGGATGATTTCGTCACTCCTGACAACCTGGCCGAGCATATCAAGCGGGAGTTTGACTATGTGGTGGACGCCATCGACTCGGTCAAGGCCAAGGTGGCGCTGATTGCCTTCTGCAAGCGCAACAAGATCCCTGTGATTGTGGCGGGTGGTGCTGGCGGACAGATGGATCCCACCCAGATTACTGTGGCCGATCTGGCCAAGACCATTCAGGATCCGCTGGCCGCCAAGGTGCGCTCCGACCTGCGCCGGCTGCACAATTTCAGCAAGAATCCTGCTCGCAAGTTCGGAGTGGAGTGTGTCTTTTCAACCGAGCAGTTGAGCTACCCGGATGGCAATGGTGGCACCTGTCAGGCCAAGGCCGCCAGCGATGGCAACATGAAGATGGATTGTGCCTCCGGCTTTGGTGCTGTGACGCCGGTGACGGCAACCTTTGGGTTGGTTGCCGCGTCCAGGGTATTGAAGAAGATTGCCGAGCGGGGTGCTCGCGCCGAAAAAGAGGCCGGGAATGAAGAAGTAGGGTCGATTAGCGAAGCGTAATCGACCACTGAACAAGGCGGATTAGACTGCCTGCTCCCGGATCGCCAGCACGATCGCTCTGAGCCCGTTACCCCGTGACGGGCTCAAGTATTTCTCAAGCCCCAGTTCGGTGAAATAGGCTTCCATATCAAAGCCTTGAATGGCCTCTGCGGATTGGTGGTTGAGCGCCGCGAGCACGATGACGATGAGGCCGCGCACTATGCGGGCGTCCGAGTCGCAGGCAAAATGCCAACGGTCATCCTCTCCCTGCTCCCCTTTCAGCCAGGCCTGGCTTTCACACCCCTTGAGACGAAACTCCTCCTGCTGCCACTCGGCAGGCAGGACGGGTAGCAGCTTGCCGAGCTGGATGATGAGCCGGTACTGGTTTTCCCAGCCGTGGGCGGCCGCAAATTGTTGGCGGATGCCCTCGGCATTGGGTTCCAGGCCGATCTGGGTATAGGTTGCGAGGCTGTTCATTAGGTTGTCTGCCTTAGAAGAAGTCACTGAGTTTGCGCAGAGCCGCCAGCAGGGCATCCACGTCGTCTTGATTGTTGTAACAGGCCAGCGAGGCCCTCATAGTACCGCCGATGCCAAGGCTTTCCATCAGCGGCATGGCGCAGTGGTGGCCGACCCGCAGCGCTATGCCCTGCATGTCGAGCAGGGTGGCGGCATCTTGCGAGTGGATATCCTGCAGCAGAAAGGAGACGGCGCCGGCGCGCTGGCCGGGTTCACCGATGAGGCGCAGGCCCGGCACTTGCCGCAGCCCTGCCACCAGATAGTCGATGAGTCTCTGTTCATGCTGTGCCAGTGCGCCTCTGTCTTGCTGCATGACAAAGTCGATGGCGGCCGCCAGGCCTATGGCACCGGCGATGTGCGGGGTGCCTGCCTCGAACTTGAAGGGCAGGGCGTTGAAGGTGGTGCCGCTGAAACTGACCCTGTCGATCATCTCGCCGCCAGCTTGCCATGGCGGCATCCGTTCCAATAGCTCGGTGCGGCCCCACAACACGCCGATGCCGGTCGGGCCATAGAGCTTGTGGCCGGAGAAGGCATAGAAGTCGCACCCTATGGCCTGCACATCTACCTCCAAGTGAGCCACCGCCTGGGCACCGTCGATAAGTGTCACGGCGCCAACCGTTTTGGCGGCTGCCACCATCTGGGTGACCGGATTGACGGTACCAAGGGCATTGGAGACGTGAGCCACGCTTACCAGCCGGGTGCGGGGCCCCAGCATGGCTAGATAGGCAGCTATATCGAGATCGCCCCGCTCATCGAGGGGGATGACCCGGATAAGGGCACCGGTGCGCTGGGCAATCAGCTGCCAGGGCACTATGTTGGCATGGTGCTCCAGGGTACTGAGCACGATTTCGTCCCCCGCCTGGAGCTCGCTCAGGCCCCAGCTCTGGGCCACCAGGTTGATCGCCTCAGTGGTACCGCGGGTCCAGATCACCTCGCGACTGTGAGGCGCATTGATAAAGCGAGCGACTGTCTCGCGGGCGGCCTCGAAGGCCCCTGTGGCGCGGCTGCTCAGGGTATGGGCGGCACGGTGCACGTTGGCGTTGTCGGCCCGATAGTAGTGATTGATCGCATCCAGCACCGCCTGGGGTTTCTGGGGGGTGGCGGCGTTGTCCAGATAGACCAGAGGATGGTCGTTGACCTGCTGCGCCAAGGCCGGAAACTGGCTGCGCAATTGGGTGTGCTGTTGCTGATTCATGCTCCCCTCGTCATCGTCTGGAAAAGTCGGTCATGATCCTGAAAATGGCGCTCGAACACAAGGCGCACGATGCTTGCCGACTGATGGTGTGTGGCGCAGCGATGCGGCTCGCCCGCTGATTTCTGTTACAATGTCGCCCCTCATCATAAGCCAAGAGATCCGGCCCATGAAGCTCAACCCCAATCAGAACGAAGCGGTCAAGTTTGTCTCCGGCCCTTGCCTGGTGCTGGCGGGAGCCGGATCGGGCAAGACGCGCGTCATCACCAACAAGATCGCTTATCTGGTGCAGCAGTGTGGCTATAACGCCCGCAACATAGCGGCCGTCACCTTTACCAACAAGGCGGCGCGGGAGATGAAGGAGCGGGTCGGTCAGACCCTGGGTCGCAAGGAGGCGCGGGGACTCATGGTTTCCACCTTCCATACCCTGGGCCTCGACATCATACGCCGTGAGCACAAGAGCCTGAATCTCAAGGCTAACTTCTCCCTGTTCGATGACACCGACCAGCTGGCGCTGCTCAAGGAGCTGACCGAAGACGAGCTCGACAACGACAAGGACAAGTTGTCGGCCCTCATCAGCCAGATCTCCAACTGGAAGAACGACCTCATACTGCCGGCGCGTGCCATGCGTATCGCCCTGGGGCCGGAAGAGGTGCTGATGGCCCAGCTCTACGAGCGCTATCACCGCCAGATGGTGGCCTATAACGCGCTCGACTTCGATGATCTTATTGTGATGCCGACCCTGCTGCTCAAGAACAATGAAGAGGTCCGCACCCGCTGGCAAAACAAGATCCGCTACCTGCTGGTCGATGAGTACCAAGACACCAACACCAGCCAGTACGAGCTGGTGAAGCAGATCGTCGGCGAGCGGGCCCGCTTTACCGTGGTAGGGGACGATGACCAGTCCATCTACTCCTGGCGCGGTGCCAAGCCGCAGAATCTGGTGCTGCTCAACGAAGACTTTCCGAGCCTCAAGCTGATCAAGCTGGAGCAGAACTACCGCTCCAAGGGGCGCATTCTGAAATGCGCCAACATATTGATCGCCAACAACCCTCACGTGTTCGACAAAGCGCTCTTCTCCGAGCTCGATTACGGGGTGCCGGTCAAAGTACTGTTTGCCAAAAATGAGGAGCACGAGGCGGAGCGGATCGCTGCCGAGCTGATGGGGCACAAGTTCATGAACCGCACCCGGTTCAAGGATTACGCCATCCTCTACCGTGGCAACCATCAGTCGCGCATCTTCGAGAAGGCGCTGATGACCAACCGCATCCCCTATCGCATCTCGGGCGGTACCTCTTTCTTCTCCCGTACCGAGATCAAGGACATCATGGCTTATCTCAAGCTGCTGGTGAATCCGGACGAGGACACCGCCTTCCTGCGGGTGGTCAATCTGCCGCGCCGTGAAATCGGCCCCACAACGCTCGAAAAACTTGGCCAGTACGCCAACCAGCGTGGCAAAAGCCTGTTTGCGGCCAGCTTTGAGCTGGGGCTGGAACAATCTCTGTCCGGTCGTGGTCTGGTGGCCCTACAAGCCTTTACCAACTGGCTGGTGCGATTAGGCGAACAGGCGCAGCGGGGCAACCCGGTGGAGGCGGTGCGGGACATGATCAAGGAGATCCACTACGAGGAGTGGCTCTACGAGACTTCCCCCAGCCCGAAGGCGGCTGAGATGCGAATGCAGAACGTCTCCACCCTCTATCGCTGGATCACCGAAATGCTGGAAGGGGATGAGCTGGAAGAGTCGATGACGCTCGCTCAGGTGGTCACCCGCCTTACCTTGCGCGACATGATGGAGCGCAACGAAGGAGAAGATGACGCCGATCAGGTGCAGCTGATGACACTGCACGCCTCCAAGGGGCTGGAGTTCCCCTATGTCTTCATGGTGGGGATGGAAGAGGGCCTGTTGCCCCATCAGACCAGCATCGATGAAGACAATGTGGAAGAGGAGCGGCGCCTCGCCTACGTGGGTATCACCCGTGCCCAGACCGAGCTGACCTTCACCCTCTGCAAGGAGCGGCGCCAGTATGGCGAGTCGGTAAGGCCCGAGCCGAGCCGCTTCCTGCTGGAGCTGCCCCAGGACGATCTTGAGTGGGAAAATCAGAAGAAGGTGACGGCAGAGGAGCGCCAGCAGAAAGGGCAGGTTGGTGTCGCCAACCTGCGAGCGCTGTTCAAGAAGGATTGAGCCGACACGGCTAGCCGCGTTCACCCTTGGTCTGGCTGAGCAGGGGAGTGATATCTGCCCCCGGCATGGGTGGTGAAATGTAGCGTCCTTGTCCCATCAGGCAGCCCATGTCGATCAGCTTCTGCAATTGCTGCTGGTTCTCGATCCCTTCGACTACCAGAGTGAAATCCAGATCCTGGCAGATGTCCCGCATGGCGCGGATCAGCGCCAGATCCTTGGGGGATTGCAGCATGCGATGGGTGAAACTGTCATCCACCTTGATGTAGTCCACCGGGAAGTGGAACAGGGCATTGAGGGAGGAGAAGCCGGTGCCAAAATCATCCAGACTGATCTGAATGCCTTTGGCCCTCAGCTCGTGCAAAGAGGTGAGGGCGTCGGAATCCTGTCGCGACAGCTCCCGCTCGTTGAATTCGAAAATCAGGTAACCCGGTGCTATCCCCTCGCTCTCAATAATGTCGACCAGTCGCATGATCTGATCGTGGTTGACCAGATGCTTGCCGGAGAGGTTGATCGCAACCTTGAACTTGCTCTGGCCCGACATGGGCAGCCAGTTCTTCAGTTGTTGGCAGGTGTGGCGCAGTATCTGGTAATCCAGTTCCTGAATAAGGCCGCACTGCTCCGCCAGCGGGATGAAGTCGAAGGCATCCTTGAGTACACCCTCCTCCGTGATCCAGCGAGCCATCACCTCCAGCCCTGTCAGACGACTGTCCTTGAGCCGGATCACCGGCTGGAAATAAGGCACTATGCGCCCCTCTCGCAGTGCTCTGGCCAGCATCTCCTCCGGTGAGGTCCAGGTCTGGGCCGAGCACTCTTCCGAATAGCTGACGATGCGGCTGCGACCGTTGCGTTTGGCCTGATACATGGCCAGGTCGGCCTGATGTAGCAGTTGACTGATATCTGAAGTCTGCTCCGACACACTGGCCACCCCCAGGCTGACCGTGATGCTCAGCTCATTGCCCTGCAGCCGGAACGGATAGGAGAGGCGGCTGATGACGCGGTTGAGAACAGGGCTGATATCCTCCTCGTCCTTGCTGTTGTCCAAGTAGATGACAAATTCGTCCCCTCCCAGTCTGGCCACCATGTCGTTTTGTCTGATGCAGGTTTGCAGACGGCGACTCATCTCTTTGAGCAACTGATCGCCAGCGCTATGGCCCAGGGTGTCATTGACCTGCTTGAAGTGATCCACATCGACGAAGATGAGTGCAAACCCCGGCGTCTTGTAGCGGTGGAAGTGGGTCATGGCATGATTGAGGTGATTCATCAGCAGCGCCCGATTCGGCAACTGGGTCAGCGGATCGTGCAGGGCATCGAATTGCAGCCTGCGTTCGAGCTCCTGGTGTTGCTTGAGTTGCTTCTGCAATCTGAGATTGGTCTGCCGCAGCTGTTGCAGGCGCTGGTTGATGGAGTCTTCCGAGTTGATGTCGTGCAGCTGCTGCCGGATCCGCCTTAGCTCCAGCAGCAGGGTCAGCTGGCTGCGCAGGAAGTCGAGGAACAACCGGTTATCTGTCTCCAGCGGCTGCTGAGTACTGATAAGGAAGTGGGCGAAGTATTGCTGCTGCAGGCGCAAGGGCTGGCTGTACCAGTGCAACTGCTCTTTGTGTTGTTCCATGTTGTTGGTGCTGTGGCACAGGCTGGTGATGAACTCATCGCTGTGCGGTGGCTGTTCGGGATATATTTTTTCCAGCCGATGGCTGTCGATTCGGACCAGCAACATGTCCTGAATGGCCAGTATCTGGCGTAGCACAGCTTCCAGCTGGGAGAACAGTGCCTGGCTGGGCAGGGTATTGGCCAGGCGGATAATGCGATTGATGCTCTCAATCTTTTTTTGCCAGTCCGGATCCTTGCGGATAAGGGGGGAGGCCAGTTCCGATAGCTGGGAGCCTGCCTGGGTTTCATTCAGCCGCTTGGCGAGACATTCCAGCAACAGGCGCAGTGTGGGCAGATCCTTGGGCTGACAGCAGGCCAGTAACCACTGTATCTGACCGTGCTCGACCGGCAGTATACACCAGCCTTTCGCCTCATCGAGCTGGTCAAGCTGATCGGAGATCCGCGACTCCTCCAGCCCCAGCTGCAGTTTGAAACGGTCAGAAATCTGATGCTCGCAGACCCAGTGCAGCCCCGATTCCGATAAGCCCAGTATGCCAAAATGTTGCAGCGGACAGAGCTGGTTCAGCTGCTGGATCAGGGTGTCATACTCTTTAGGGGTGGCCTCGGAGGGGGCTGGGAAGTCCATAATAGAGGAGACCAACGCCAACAAGGGAGTCGAGTAATGCGGTGCTGTGGGTTGGGCTGACATAGAAACTCCCGGTTTGCCTACCTTACAAAGAGTAGTCGGAAGTAAACAGATTGAAAGGGCCGCAATTGCGGCCCTTTCAATTACTTAGAGGTTGTCGGTCATGTAGTGAATGGCGTTTTCGATCTCTTCATCGCTACAGGTGACGCAAGTCCCTCGTGCTGGCATCACACCGCTCTTGCCGGTGAAGCCTTCAATTGCATGTTTCTTTAATATATCAATGCCTTGCGCTATGCGTGGCTCCCACACAGCCTTGTCGCCGCGTTTGGGGGCACCGGCAATACCCATGTCATGACAGGCAAAGCACGCCCCTTTGTACACGGCCTCGCCATCACGTGGGCCGGATGGTGCTGCCGCCACAGGAGCTGCGCCTGCAGTCGCAATCCCTTCCAGCTCCTTGGCGGTATAGACCTGACCGACGGGCTTGATCCGTTCGGCAATCGCGTCCGGTGACATCTCATCGGCAGCAAGTACAACGCCGGACAAACTGGCAGCCGTCATTCCGACAGCCAGCAAATAGCTCAGTTTTTTCAACACGCTCATGTACTCCCAGCAGGCTTTTATTATCCCTAGAAAACGGCTGGATTATAACCGAATAGTTACAGCCATTTAAACGCTTGTGTGTGAAGTGTTAAGCACTCTGCGTGCAAAGTTTCTTCGTCAGATCACAAACTGGTGAGGATGCATGATAAAAAAACCCGGTATTCACCGGGTTTCATGAAAGAGGGCGACCCAAGGGCTTATTTGTCCCAGCTGAGGATCACCTTGCCGGACTTGCCTGACCCCATGGCTTCGAAGCCTTGCTGGAAGTCATCGATATGGAAATGATGGGTGATGATGGGAGTGAGATCCAGGCCTGACTGGATCAGGCTGGCCATCTTGTACCAGGTCTCGAACATCTCGCGGCCGTAGATCCCTTTGATAAACAGTCCCTTGAAGATCACCTTGTTCCAATCTATGGCCATGGTGGAGGGGGGGATGCCGAGCATGGCAATTTTGCCGCCGTGGTTCATCTTGTCGATCATGTCCTGGAAGGCCGAGGGCACACCGGACATCTCCAGCCCCACGTCGAAGCCTTCAGTCATGCCGAGTTCGCTCATCACGTCAGCAAGTTTCTCTTTGCTGACGTTGACGGCGCGGGTGGCACCCATCTTGCGAGCCAGCTCCAGCCGATATTCGTTGACGTCCGTGATCACCACATGACGGGCTCCCACGTGGCGACAGACGGCTGCAGCCATGATGCCGATGGGGCCTGCACCTGTGATGAGCACGTCTTCGCCCACCAGGTCGAAGGAGAGCGCAGTGTGCACTGCGTTGCCGAACGGGTCGAAAATGGCGGCCAGTTCATCGGGGATGTTGTCGGGCAGCTTGAAAGCGTTGAAGGCCGGGATCACCAGATATTCGGCGAAGGAACCCGGGCGGTTGACGCCGACCCCTATGGTGTTGCGGCACAGGTGGGTGCGGCCGGCCCGGCAGTTGCGGCAGTGACCGCAGGTAATGTGGCCCTCGCCGGAGACCCGATCCCCCACGGCGAAGCCACGCACTTCCTGGCCGACGGCGACCACTTCGCCCACGTATTCATGACCGACCACCATGGGCACGGGGATGGTCTTTTGGGCCCACTCGTCCCAGTTGTAGATGTGCATGTCGGTGCCACAGATGGCGGTCTTGCGGATCTTGATTAGCAGATCGTTGTGGCCGAGCTCGGGTGCCGGGACGTCTGTCATCCAGATGCCGACTTCGGCTTTGAGTTTGGAGAGTGCTTTCATGGTTGTTCCTTCATGCCAGTCAATCACGATGAATGCAGAAAAAAGGGGCTGCAGCCCCTTGGTTCAAATCAGATGACACCGAGTTCGCGGCCGATGCCGATGAAGGCATCGATCGCCTTGTCCAGCTGTTCACGGGTATGAGCGGCGGACATCTGGGTGCGAATGCGGGCCTGGCCCTTGGGCACAACCGGGAAGGAGAAGCCCACCACGTAGATGCCGGCGGCCAGCATGCGGCTCGCCATCTCGGAGGCCAGCTTGGCATCCCCCAGCATCACAGGGATGATGGCGTGATCGGCACCTGCCAGGGTGAAACCGGCGGCGCTCATCCGCTCGCGGAAGTAACGGCTGTTCTCTTTCAGACGGGCGCGCAGGTCGTGACCCTCTGCCAGCATGTCGATCACCTTGATGGTGGCCGAGACGATGGAGGGCGCCAGCGAGTTGGAGAAGAGATAGGGGCGGGAGCGTTGACGCAGCCAGTCGATAACCTCTTTCTTGCCTGAGGTGTAGCCACCGGAGGCGCCTCCCAGAGCCTTGCCCAGGGTGCCGGTAATGATGTCGACTCTGTCCAGCACACCGCAGTATTCGTGGGTGCCGCGACCGTTGTCGCCAATGAATCCGACTGCGTGGGAATCATCCACCATCACCAGGGCATCGTACTTGTCAGCCAGATCGCAGATGGATTTCAGATCGGCGATGACCCCATCCATGGAGAAGACGCCGTCGGTGGCGATCAACTTGAAACGGGCACCATCGGCGTTGGCCTGTTTGAGCTGGGCTTCCAGCTCGGCCATGTCGTTGTTGGCGTAGCGATAGCGTTTGGCCTTGCACAACCGCACGCCGTCTATGATGGAGGCGTGGTTGAGGGCATCGGAAATGATGGCGTCTTCGGCACCGAACAGGGTTTCGAACAGGCCGCCGTTGGCATCGAAGCAGGAGGAGTAGAGGATGGTATCCTCGGTGCCGAGGAAGGCAGAGAGCTTCTGTTCCAGCACCTTGTGGTTGTCCTGGGTACCGCAGATGAAGCGAACCGAGGCCATGCCGAAGCCGTGGCTATCGAGCCCCTGATGGGCTGCTTCGATAAGGTCCTTGTGGTTGGCCAGTCCCAGGTAGTTGTTGGCACAGAAGTTCAGTACCTGCTCACCGCCCACCGCAATCTGGGCCTGTTGGGCCGAGGTGATGATGCGCTCCTGCTTGTACAATCCTTCAGCCTGTACTTGGCCAAGTTGCTCGGTCAGGTGACGATAGAATCCGTTAGACATCCTCGATCCTTATTGGCTATTGCAGCTGTTTATCAACAATGGGCAGTATTTTACTGCAATCTGTTGCGGTGAATTCAAATGATTGTGCTGACATTCAACAATTGTGAAACAGATCTCACCCTGCTGGTTGGGCCAGTTGACTGTAATGCTGCTCCAGCTGACGGATCTGCCCAGCCACCTGGGGCTGGATATAGGGACGCAGCAGGAACAGCACCCGCAATACCCCCTGGTAGAGCAGTGGCTTGGTGATGCGGGTATGGGGGGCTTGGGCAATCTGGAACGGGATCCAGCAGGTCACCACCATCTTGATGGTCTGGCCCAGGTCGGGCAGGTCCTCGTCGTTGACATCTATGATGCCTCCTTCGCGCAGGCTCCTGAGCAGGGCGACCACGGAGGAGCGCAACTGCTCCTGAGCCTTGAGATACTTCTGCTGCAATGGCTCATCGCGACTGAGGATGTCTGGTAAATTTGCGTAGAAAAAACGGAACTGCCACATCAGATAAAAGATGGCATCCAGGTAGCCCATCAGGTTTTCCAGCTTGATCTCGTTGCTGCGCGCCGGGGTAAAGCTCTCGCTCAGGTGACGGGCATATTGATCAAAAATCGAGTGGATGATGTCTTCTTTATTCCTGAAATGGTAATAAAGGTTGCCTGGGCTGATGCCCAGATGGGCGGCAATGTGGTTGGTGGTGATGTTGCGTTCACCCTGATCGTTGAACAGCTCGGTGGCGCTGTGAATGATCCTGTCTCTGGTTTTCATCACTGTTCCCTCTGGCGGGCCCCTTGCATCAAGGTCGAATCCCCTTGCGGCCCGTGATAAACTTTTCGGCAATTTCAAATTGGCTCACTATACACAGCTTTAACAAGCAGTCACATGTGACCATCAACGTACGCGAGGCAAACTCCATGATCGTAGTAACTGGCGGTGCTGGCTTTATCGGCAGCAATCTGGTCAAGCAGCTGAACGCTCAAGGACGGACCGATATCGTGGTCATCGATGACCTGACCGACGGCACCAAGTTCGTCAATCTGGTCGACCTGACCATTGCCGATTACATGGATAAGGACGAGTTCCAGGCGCGGGTCGTCTCCGGTGACGAGTTTGAAGAGTGGGATGACGGCATCGAGGTGATCTTCCACGAAGGTGCCTGCTCCGCGACCACTGAGTGGAACGGCAAGTTCATCATGGAGGTCAACTACGAGTACTCCAAGGATCTGTTCCACTACTGCATCGAGCGGGAAATTCCGTTCATTTATGCCTCCTCCGCCGCGACCTACGGTGGCCGCAACGACAACTTCATCGAAGATCCCAAGTTCGAGCAGCCGCTCAACGTCTATGGCTACTCCAAGCAGCTGTTCGACCAGTACGTGCGCCGCTGGATGCCGGAGATCAACTCCCAGGTCGTGGGTCTGAAGTACTTCAACGTCTACGGTCCGCGCGAGCAGCACAAGGGTTCTATGGCCTCTGTGGCTTTCCACCTCAATACCCAGGTGAAGCAGGGTGACAATCCCAAGCTGTTCGAGGGCTGTGACGGTTTCCCGGATGGTGGCCAGATGCGTGATTTCATCTATGTGGACGATGTCTGCAAGGTTAACCTCTGGTTCTGGCAGAACCCGCAGCACTCCGGCATCTTCAACTGCGGCACCGGCCGTGCCGAGCCTTTCCAGAACGTGGCCGAGGCCGTGATCAAGCATCACCAGCAGGGCGCCATTGAGTACATCCCTTTCCCGGATCATCTCAAGGGTCGCTATCAGAGCTTCACCCAGGCTGATCTGACCAGGCTGCGCGGTGTCGGTTATGACGCCGAGTTCAAGACTGTGGCCGAAGGGGTTGCAGACTATATGGCTTGGTTGAACCGGGCATAAATCAGCTTTATGGAGTCCGGGCTGTCTCCTAAAGAGATGGCCCGTATTTTTAGTATTAAAACCTCCAATTGAAGTGACTTTAAGTATGAAAAAGAAAGTGCTATTCCTGATGGAGACATTGGGCGGTGGAGGGGCTGAGAAGGTATTGGTTAATATTGTCAATAGTCTTGATGATATCAAGTATGACATCACGTTGTTGTTATTGAAACGTGAGGGTATGTATTTATCAAAAATCCCACCTCATGTAAAAATAAAATACCTGCTAGATGCTGAGCCTACCGGGCTAGTTCGTCGAGGTATGGTATATTCGCTGAAAAAAAGATGGCTCAATGCTGTTCTGTCAAAGTCATGGTTGGCTAACATGCTTTTTCCAGAGGAGTATGATGTCGGGGTTTCGTTCTTGGAGGGTGACAGCAGTTTGCTATTATCTCACCTGGATGGACCCAAGAAAAAAATAGCATGGGTACACATAGACCTGGAGAGGCATCAGACTCTACCAAGAGAGGTAGAAAAAGATGTGTATCAAAGCATGGATAAAATAATCTGTGTTTCGGAGGGTTCCAAGCATTCAGTTTTGAGCCTTTACCCTGCTCTGAGTGATATTACCTCAGTCATTTACAACCCGATAGATATAAAAAAAATCATTGACGGTGGCAAACAAAAAATCAGAGTAGGTTCGGGTCTCAATGTATTGGCTGTTGGTCGCTTGCTCAATGATCAAAAGGCTTTTGATGTTCTATTGGATGCTCATAGAATAAACATATCTGCGGGATTGAATTATCACTTGACGATTCTTGGTGAGGGAACTGACAGATCGACTCTGGAAGCCTATATCACAGAGCATCAACTGGGTAATAATACTAGCCTGCTTGGTTTCAAAGATAACCCTTATCCCTACATCGCAGGTTGTGACATATTTGTCATTTCTTCTCATTATGAAGGGTATCCAGTTGTACTGGTTGAGGCGATGACGCTCGGCAAACCCATTGTGTCGACCGAGTGTACCGGGCCCAAAGAGGCATTAAGTAATGGGGAGTTTGGTCATTTGGTACCCATTGCGAATGCACCGGCGTTAGCTGATGGTTTGAAAATGCTATTGGAGAATGATGCCATTCGTGAACGCTATGCTGAGTTATCGAAGCAGCGATCTGAATTTTTCAGCTTCGAACGCAGCATGCGAGATATTGAAACACTATTAAATACCTAGTCATCGCCTCATCGGCATGATGAAATTCGTCTACCGCTCTCTCATGAGAGGGTAGAGAGATGTATAGAATACGTTGTGGGTGGGAAAAATATGAACATATTGATGGCACTCTCCCAGCTCGAAGTGACGGGAGCTGAGGTCTATGCCACCACGGTCGGTAACGAACTGACTCGGCGTGGCCACAACGTTTTTTACGTTTCAGATACACTGACCAAACCGACCCTTGGCCCAGTGTTCAAACTCAGGTTCAATAAGCGCAGCATACTGCGCCGTTTCTGGCATGTGTTTTACCTCATCTACCTCATCAAGAAGCACCATATCCAGTTGGTACATGCCCACTCCCGAGCCTCCGGCTGGAGCAGCTATGTGGCCTGCAAGCTGACTGGCACGCCGATGATCACCACGGTACATGGACGCCAGCCAGTGCATGCCTCTCGCAAGGCCTTCCATGCTCTCGGCTATCGGGCCGTTGCCGTTTGTGAGGATATTGCCCATCAGATTGTCGACAATCTGGGGGTGGATCCGGCCATAGTGCAGGTACTGCGCAACGGTATCGAGACCGACAAGTTTCAGCCCGTGTCGGCGCCGGATAACCCCAAGCCGGTGATCGCCATCATAGGTCGCTTGAGCGGTCCCAAGGGCGAGCTCTGTTATCGCCTGCTGGATGAGGTGCTTGATCTGGACACTTGTCAGGTTCGTGTGGTGAGCGGCAGTCAGGTGCCCGAGCGTTTCTGTCGCTTTCAGAACCAGGTCGATTTTGTCGGTTATGTGGATGATGTCCCTGCCTTGCTAGCGGGCTGCGATCTGGTGATCGGGGCCGGTAGGGTCGCAATGGAGGCACTGCTGTGCTGCCGTCCTGCTTTTGCCATCGGCGAGGCCAAGGCGATTGGTCTGGTGACTGAACAGAATCTGGCAGAGGCGCTGGCCAGCAACTTTGGTGATATAGGCCCCAAGGATCTGGCGATCGACTTCACCACCTTGAGGGCAGAGATAGCGCTCGCGTTGGCCAGCCGGAGTGTGCCGGACGTTATTTGCCAGCGTATTCAGGCTGAGTATGGCTTGCAAGGGGTAGTATCCGGGCTGGAGTCTGTCTATCAGGATGCAGTGGTTGAAACTCTGCGCCGCGAGATGCCTGTCGTCATGTATCACCGCTTTATCGAGCATGACAGCGAGAAGGGGGTGCACGGTACCTGGATGCCGATTGCCATGTTCGAGAAGCACCTGCGCCTGATGAAGTGGCTAGGTTATGAGACCCTGACCTTCCGTGATCTGGCGGACAAGGGCTTCATTCACCGCCTGCAATACGGCAAGAAGTACCTGATGATCACCGCCGATGACGGATACCAGGACAACTTGACCCGCATGCTGCCATTGCTTGAAAAATACGGGTACAAAGCCGTGGTATATGTGGTGACGGGAGAGGAGCATAATCGCTGGGACGTGGAACACCCCACCAACCCGGATACCCAGATTTCCCTGATGAATGGGGAGCAGATAAAAGCACTGGTGGCCTCCGGCCATGTGGAGATTGGGGGCCATACCCTGACCCATCCACGGCTGAGCAAGCTCCCCCCAGAGCAACAAGCCCATGAAATAAGAGAAAATAAACGACAGTTGGAAGCATTGCTTGGCTATTCGCTGCTGTCGTTTGCTTACCCTTATGGGGACATGGATGATAGCGCCAGGGAGCAGGCACAGGCCGCTGGTTACCGCTTTGCCGTAGCCACCAACAGTGGTCCCCGAGCCATGCATCAGGATCCCTATCGGATCCGTCGCATCGCCATTTTCCCTCGTACCGATGTTTTTGGCCTGTGGCGGAAGATTCGGGGTAACTACGTATTCAGGAAATAATAATTGATGTCCATTAGAAGCTTCGAACTGCTCGACAAAGCTACGACAGCCTTGTTTGCGCTGGTAATTATGTTTTCCTTTTGCGGCCTTTTTTTGGTGCCAGCAGGCCAGACAATTCTTTCCAATCTACTCGTCGTGGCATCCGTATTTGGTCTGCTAAATTACTTTGTTGGTAAAAAGCGAAACGTCGGACTTGAGGACCAGCGTATTCTCTGGGTATTGGCAGCCTATGCAGCCATGATTTTTGTAAACCGGCTGATCCATGGTGATCAATATGGTGTGATGCGTGGTTTATTCTATGTTGTCGTGTTTGCGTTGATGATACCACGCAAGCCAGCTCTGTTGACATTGGGCTATGCTGCGATTGTCACTGGGGGTATTGGCTTGGGTATTATGAGCCTCTGGCAATATCAGAGTGGTATTGTCAGAGTTGAAGGATTTACCAATGCCATTCTCTTTTCGCAGGCTGCATTGACACTGGCGATATTGAACTGGTTTGTGTTCCAGCAGAGGCAACTGTTGCGCTGGATGAGGTATGGCGCCTTGGTCGCTTTGGTGGCGGCCCTGTTTGCTCTCTACCTGTCCCAGAGTCGGGGGGTCTGGTTGGCCCTCGCTGGTATCGTTGGTTATGTCATTTGCTACAAGGCGTTATTCAAACCATGGAAATATATTGCCATAGCAATACTGTGCATCGCATCCATGGGCATTACTTACCATACCAGTCAATTGGTACAACTCAGGGTCGCATATGCGGTTTCTGATCTTAATTTGGCTGAAAAAGGATCGTATAACTCTTCGTGGGGTTTGAGGGTCGTTGCATGGCATAGTGCTTGGCTTGGGTTTCTGGATGCACCAGTTACCGGAGTGGGTACTAATGGTTTTGATGCATTGAAACAAGAGCAGGTCGCGCGAGGATTGGTTCCTCCATTGGCTCTGAATGCTGCCTTGGCACATGCTCACAGTCAATATATGCAGAACCTGGTTATTCGAGGTGGGATAGGCTTTGTCATGCTAGTAATATTCCTTTTCCTTCCTCTATGGTTATCCATGAAAAAAATGGGTGGAGATGCAGCATGTGTTCTGATTCCACTTTCCTTTGCCATCAGTGCATTCAGCGACGTGCCATTTGAACATCAAGACATACTATATCTATATGTCTTGAGTATGATATTTGTTTGGTATTCATTTGAAGTAAAAGTAAATGAGAGCGCATTATGATTCCGATATTTGTCATTAGTCTTTCTCGAAGTCAAGATCGGCGAGCAATGCTTATTAAACAGATGAAGCATCTTGGCCTTGAATTTACATTTTTCGATGCAGTCGATGGTAAATCATTGAGTGATGCTGAGTTGCAGCATGTTGACTTTCCCCTTGCCCGTGAGACGTGCGGTCACGATCTCAGCATGGGCGAAGTAGGCTGTGCCATGAGTCATATCAGGTTGTATGAGATGATGGTGGAAAAAAACATAGAGCGTTGTGTGGTGCTGGAGGATGATATATATCTCCATATGCACTTCAACGCGATTGTGGAGAGCACCATTGCTAGTTGTCATTCTGAGATTATTTTCTTGTATCATGGCAAAGCCAAATGTTGGCCATGGATGAAGCCTTTGCCCGAGGGATATCGTCTTGCAAGATATCGCACCCCAAGTCGTAGCTCTAAACGTGGAATAATCTCTACTGCTGGTTATATATTGACATTGTCTGGTGCTAAAAAATTATTAAGCAAGGCATATCCAATCAGAATGCCATCTGATTATCTGACCGGGCGGTTGCAATTGAATGGACTGATTGCATCCGGAGTTGAGCCGAGCTGCATGGATGTAGGATTGTTTGAGACAACGATCGATGATCGCAACTATGGTCCTCACCTGGCTAACCGAGAGGTCGAATCGTGATTGGATATCTGCAGCTATTACGCGACCGGATTCGTCGGGCTTTGGGAATTCTTTTTTTTGACAAGAAGACTCCTCTTGGCTTACAAGGAGACATAAGTCATATTTTAGTTATTCGTTGGGATGCCAAGATCGGCGATTCATTTGCCTCATCATTTTTCTTCCGAGAGCTGAAAAAGCTGCCTGATAAATTCATTACTGTTATTACCTCCCCTGCCTTGGCACCTTTGTATCGAGAGGCGTTCGGCGTTGACAATGTGATAGAAGTAACTAAAAGGCCAAGTTACAAAACTCTTTGCGATATAGCCTTGTCAATTCCGCATGTGGATCTGGCAATACATCTCACTGAAGGGATGAAGATGAAAGACTTATACTTTTTGTATAAGTTATCGCCAACCAATATCGCATCGCTGGATGATAATATCGCACGGGTAAATATAAAGCTCTCTGATACTACCAAGGGCATGCTATTTCAAGAGAAATATACATACCTATTGAACATGTTAGGGTTAATGGATGTAGATACTACATATATCATCCCAGATGTTGCTAGAGAGAAGGTTATATCTGGCTGCGACAATAGTATTGTCATCAATCCTTTTGGTAGCACGCGTTACAAGTCCATGTCACAAGAAAAGGTAACGGAAATGCTGACTGTTTTGGGTCGGTGTTTCCCCACTCGTCATTTTGCTCTACTTTCCTCACCGGCCACTCGTGAGGATGCACAGAAAATGATAAATGGTTGTGGTGCAAACAATGTAGCGCTACTGGAAGGGGTTAATACAATTGAGGATGCAATTTATTGCATTCGGGCAGCCAACGTGGTTATTTCGGTCGATACTGCCATCGTTCATATCGCAGCCGGACTAAAAAAACCACTGATCGCTATTTACCCACTACATGGGAATGAGTTCAATCAATGGCTACCAAGTCCCTCACCCTTAACCAAGGTGATATTTAGCCACTCTCCCGGCATCAATGCGGATATGAACAATGTAGAAAGTCATGCAATATCTGACGCGCTTTCTATGTTGCTTTCAGTTGAGCAATAAGTGTACTCAGTCTTTCCGTCACCATCTCGGGAGTAATGAGGCGATAGAGTTGTTCATTCGTGCCATTTTTATTCAGTGCTGATAGCTGGTCAGTTTCTGCCCCCTTGGCATCGAACACATCAATGGCTTGATAACGGGGGTGGTTGACCGGGTTGGCGATGATTTTGTCGCCGCCCGGGGCGACTATGGTCAGCAGGGGCAGGTCGATGGCCTGGGCCATGTGGCGGGGGCCGGTATCGTTGCCGACAAACAGCTGGCAATGGGCGAACAGTCCCACCAGCTCCCGCACCGAGCGGGTCTTGATGTGGTCAAACACGCTGGCCTGCAGCTCGGTTGACAGCAGCGGTTTGAGGCTGCGGTTGTACTCTTCTTCTCCCGGCCCGCAGTAGATCAGGATCTGGGCGTTGTGCTGTTCGATGAGCCATTGGGCAACCTGGGCGAAGCAGTCGATGGGCCAACGCTTGTAGTGCCCCAGCGAGTTGACCCCCATGGCGATCAAGGGTCGCGCGGGATCGACGCCGGCCGCCTGCAAGGTTTCACGTCCCTGCTGTTTTTCTTCCTCACTCAGCCAGAGATGGTAATTGCGATCTTCCCTGGCCAGTTTGAGCGGTTTTAGCAGCGAGAACCTGTCGTCAACCAGGGTGCTGTTGCCCTGGAATTCTGTGTCTTTGCGAAAGCGCACTATGCGGTTGTGTCCGAGCCGCCAGGGGAAGGAGTCAAATCCTATCCGCAACCTGGCGCCGGAGAAGAGGCAAGTCAGCAGACCGATCATCTGGCCCTGGCTGTTGACCACCACGTCATAGTTTTCGCGGCGGATATCCAGCAGCAGGTCCTTCATGTAACGCCAGTCGTTGCGCTTGGCTTTCTCGATGACGATGAGTCGATCGATATTGGGATTGCCCTGCGCCATACCCGCGCAATAGTCCATGACCAGATAGTGAACTTCCCCGGTTGGCTCGTTCTGCTTGAGGTTGTTGCACAGCGCGGTGGAGATCAGCACATCCCCTATCTGCTTGGTTTGTACTACAAGGTATTTCATAAGGCAGGCCTCAATAGAGGTCGTTGTTGATCATCAGCGTGCCAGCATACCGCACAAGCGAGTCAGATGCTGTCGGCTCTGAGTGAAAATCTGATCTGGCTCAAGCCAATGGTGGCGTAGTGCGAACACAAAGTAGAAGCCCGTCGATGACGGGCTTCTTGCATCCATCACTCTATGTTCTGGATCTGCTCTCTCATCTGTTCGATGAGCACTTTCAGCTCGACGGCGGACTGGGTCACGTCGGCGTTGATGGATTTCGAACCGAGCGTGTTCGACTCGCGGTTGAACTCCTGCATCATGAAGTCGAGACGACGGCCACAGGCGCCACCCTTCTTCATGATTTTGATGGTCTCACTGATGTGCATCTCCAGACGATCCAGCTCTTCGGCTACATCGATCTTCTGGGCCAGCATCACGATTTCCTGCTCGATGCGAGCCGGATCCAGCTCTACCTTGGCTTCGGCCAGACGGTCGGTGAGCTTCTGGCGCTGCCACTCGATGATCTGCGGCAGGTGCACGCGTACTTTCTTCACTTCCACCTGAATGCCATCCAGACGCTGCTGGATCAAGTTCTTGAGGTTGGCACCCTCGCTGGCACGGGAGGCGATGAAATCCTCCATGGTTTGGTCAAACCCGCCGAGCAGCTCGGTGGCGACCGCATCCATATCCTGCTCGGCGGCGGCCATGACACCAGGCCAGCGCAGCACGTCAACCGGGTTGAGCTGGCCCTGGCCCGCTTCTTTCATTACCCAGTTGGCGCTGTCGATGATCAGCTTGGCCAGCTCTTCATTGATGTGCAGCTGGCTGGCGGCGGCCTGAGCGGCTTCGAAACGCAGGTTGCACTCCACCTTGCCGCGCTGCAGCTTGGCGCGGAAACGTTCACGCAGCACCGGCTCCAGGCTGCGCAGTTGCTCCGGCAGGCGAATGTAGGTTTCCAGATAGCGCTGGTTGACCGAACGAATTTCCCAAACGGCTGTGCCCCAGTCGCCCTTGAATTCCTTGCGGGCGTAGGCGGTCATGCTGTGAATCATTGATTGTTCCGGGCTTGATGAAGTGTGCGGCCAGTATACTCAGCCAGACTTGTCCCGTCAGCCATAGCCGTGGCTTTAGAACCCGTTCCGGCTTTTGTGGGCCAGTATTGAGCCGGGCCCGGTGCTGCCTTGGCTCATGAACGAGGGTGATAGGCGCCGGTTTCTGCGTGGTTCCTCACCTTTGAGATGACTGTTCTTGACCGATCATGAACGGCTTCTTAGCGGCTGATATTTGGGGCTGGATCACTTATACTCCTTCGCCAATTTGAGCCAGCCCAGAGGTCCGTTCCATGTCACGTCCCAGCGATCGCAGTGCCGCGCAACTTCGCCCGGTTACCATTACCCGCAATTTCACCAAACATGCAGAAGGCTCAGTGCTGGTGGAGTTCGGTAACACTCGCGTGCTCTGCACCGCCAGCGTCGACACCAGCGTACCGCGCTTCCTGAAAGGGAAGGGTCAGGGTTGGGTCACTGCCGAATACGGCATGCTGCCGCGCTCCACTCACTCCCGGATGAACCGCGAAGCGGCCGCCGGCAAGCAGAGTGGCCGTACTCTGGAGATCTCCCGTCTGATCGCCCGCTCCCTGCGTGCGGCGGTAGACCTGACTGCGCTGGGCGAGCACTCCATCACCGTTGACTGCGACGTGCTGCAGGCAGATGGTGGCACTCGCACTGCAGCTATTACCGGTGCCTGCGTGGCGCTGGTGGATGCGTTGAACTGGATGGTCGAGAAGGGCATGATCAAGCAGAGCCCGCTCAAGCAGATGATCGCAGCCGTCTCCGTCGGCATGTATCAGGGTGAAGCCATCTGCGATCTGGAGTACATCGAAGACTCCGCCGCCGAGACCGACATGAACGTGGTGATGACCGAAGATGGTCGCATCATAGAGGTGCAGGGCACCGCGGAGGCCGAGCCCTTCACCCATGAGGAGCTGCTGGCGATGCTGGGGCTCGCCAAGGGCGGCATTGAAGAGATCATTGCGCTGCAGAAGCAGTCACTCTCCTGATTTTAAAAACGCGGCATTGACCGCGTTTTTTTATACCCCCACACAAGTAAACGACAAGCCAAGCAAGGAGCCAGAATGAAAGCCTACCAGCGTCAATTTATCGAGTTCGCCCTGGAGAAGCAGGTCCTCAAATTCGGTGAATTCACCCTGAAATCCGGTCGTAAAAGCCCCTACTTCTTCAACGCAGGTCTGTTCAACAGCGGCCGCGATCTGGCCCGCCTCGGCCGCTTCTATGCCGCCGCCCTGATGGATGCCGGCATCGAGTTCGATGTGCTGTTTGGCCCGGCCTACAAGGGGATCCCCATCGCCTCCGCCACCGCCGTACAGCTGGTGGAGCAGCACGATATGGATGTGCCCTGGTGCTTCAACCGCAAGGAGGCCAAGGATCACGGCGAGGGCGGCAATCTGGTGGGCAGCCCGCTCAAGGGGCGCATCATGCTGGTGGATGACGTCATCACCGCCGGTACCGCCATCCGCGAATCCATGGATCTGATCCAGGCCAACGGTGCCTCCCTGGCTGGCGTACTGATCGCGCTGGACCGTCAGGAGAAGGGCAAGGGCGAGCTCTCCGCCATCCAGGAGGTGGAGCGTGACTACGGCGCCCACATCATCGCCATCATCCAGATGAGCGACCTGATCCAGTATCTGGAAGAGAAGCAGGCCGAGCAGCCGGCGCTGGCGGAGCAACTGGCCGCCATGAAGGCGTACCGCGCCCAGTACGGAATTTAATCGCCCGCTGTTCTAGCGCTAACAAGCCATGCATCGGCGCTCGCCTCTTGCCCGGGTAATCCGGCAGGGGGCGGGCGCCGTTTTTTTTTATGTTTAAAAAGTGTGTGTCGTGGCTTGAGCTTACCCTTACAGTAAAGGTTAGGGTTTGTCGGTCGGCAGCCAGTTTGGCCGATTGGTTCCGAGGAGGAACATCATGACCACCCAGATTCAAGACCCCATTCATCTGCAACTGCCGCTCAGCGGCATGAGCTGCGCCAATTGCGCCAGCCGCATCAGCACTGCCCTTAACCAGCTTGAGGGAGTAACGGCCACCGTCAACTTCGCGCTGGAGCAGGCGGCCATCGAGTTAGGTGACCCGGCCCGCTTGCCCGAAGTACTCGACAGCATTACCGGGCAGGGTTATGGCTACGGCCACGAGACCCTCTCCTTCCAGATCAGCGGCATGACCTGTGCCGGTTGCTCCGCACGTCTCAACAAGATGCTGGCGGCATTGCCTGGGGTTATTTCGGCTGAGGTCAATTTCTCCATCGAGCAGGCCCGCATTACCCTGGTGCCGGGTATGCAGACGCCGGCCTTGTTGCGCGAACGTATAGAGGCGCTCGGCTTTGGAGCCCAGTTGGCGCAGGGCTCTGCCAGCGGTCGCCGCCAGCAGTTGCAGGCGCGGGAGGTGCAGGAGGCTGCCGCCGCACACAAGGCGCTGATCCAGGTTGTTATTTCAGCTCTGCTGACTCTGCCGCTGCTGGTGGGCATGATCGCCATGGCGGGGCTGCTGCCCTGGCATCTGCCCGCCTGGCTGGAGCTGGTGCTCGCTACCCCGGTGCAGTTCTGGATTGGGGCCCGCTTCTATCGCGGCGCCTGGCTCGCCATCAAGAACCGCTCCGCCAACATGGATGTGCTGGTGGCGACCGGCACCAGTGCTGCCTACTTCTACAGCCTCTACCTGCTGCTGACGTTGGGGATGGCCGCCAGCGGCAAGCTCTATTTCGAAGCGAGCGCCATCATCATCACGCTCATTTCGTTGGGGAAACTGCTGGAGGCGCGCGCCCGCCGCAGCACCCAGTCCGCCATTCGCGAGCTGATGGCGCTGCGGCCGGAAACCGCCACCGTCTGGCGTGGCGAACGCTGGCAGAGCCTGGCCATAGATGAAGTGCTGCGCGGCGATCGGTTGCGGGTGCTGGTGGGCGAGCGGGTGCCTGTGGATGGCAAGATAGTGAGCGGCGCAAGCGATCTCGATGAGTCTATCCTCACCGGTGAGAGCCTGCCGGTACCGCGCAGTGTCGGGGAGAGCGTGCTGGGCGGCGCCATCAACCGTTCCGGCGTGCTGGAGATCGAAGCCACTACTGTGGGGGAGGATTCCAGCCTCAGCAAGATCATCGCCTTGGTGGAGAGCGCCCAGATGGGCAAGGCACCGCTGCAACAGCTGGTGGACAAGGTGTCCGCCGTGTTCGTGCCTGTGGTGATGGCCATAGCCCTGTTCACCCTGCTGGTGTGGTACGCCATCGGCAACGACTTTGGTCAGGCACTGCTGGCTGCCGTAGCCGTGCTGGTGATCGCCTGTCCCTGTGCGCTGGGGCTGGCGACGCCGGCAGCCATAGTGACAGGCACCGGGGTGGCGGCCCGTCACGGCATTCTGATCAAAGATGTAGATACCCTGCAGAAGGCCCACGCCATCAAGGCTCTCATCTTCGACAAGACAGGTACCCTCACTCAGGGGCGGCCCGTGTTGGCAAGCTGGAGCGGCAATGCCGAGCAGTTGCGCCTGGCAGCCGCCCTGCAGCAGGCGAGCGAGCATCCGCTGGCACTGGCCATGCGTGAGGCGGTCGGCACAGACGTGGTGCTGCCCCAGCCGGAGGAGGTCGAGGTGCGGGTCGGTGCCGGGATCAAAGGCCAGGTGGCGGGCCATGAAGTGGCCATCGGCAATGCCTCCCTGCTGGCCCAGCTCGGGATTGAGCAGCCGCAGCAGGATGAAGAGCCTGCTGACGGTGCTACCCGGGTCTGGGTTGCCATCGACGGCGTGGCCGTCGGCATCGCCGCCCTGGCCGATACCTTGAGGCCAGAGAGCCCGGAAGCCATTTCCACCCTGCGCCAGCGTGGCATCGCCAGCTGGCTGGTGAGCGGCGATGCGCCGGCACCCGTGGCCCATATCGCCGCCAAGCTGGGGCTGGACGGAGCCTTTGACTCCGTGCTGCCTGCGGGCAAGGTGGAAAAAGTGGAGGCGCTGCGCGCCCGCACCCAGGGGCTGGTGGCCATGGTGGGGGACGGAGTGAACGACGCCCCTGCGCTGGCGGCGGCGGACGTGGGCATCGCCATGGGATCCGGCTCCGATGTGGCAATGGAGACTGCCTCCATCACGCTCATGCGATCTGACCCTCGCTTGGTGGCCGATGCCATCGACATCTCTGCAGCCACCTGGCGCACCATACAGCAGAACCTGTTCTGGGCCTTCGTGTTCAATATCATCGGCATTCCGCTGGCGGCACTGGGCTATCTCAGCCCCGAGCTGGCGGGGGCGGCCATGGCCCTGAGCAGCATTACCGTTTTGAGCAATTCCCTGTTACTGAAACGCTGGCAGCCCAAGGCGGCGCACACACCAGCCCTCATCCAGATTGGTAAGGAGACATAAATGAATATCAGCAAGGTTGCCAAGGCCACGGGGCTGACCGCCAAGACGATTCGCTACTACGAGAGTATCGGCCTCATTTCAGCCCCTGTACGCAGCGACAACGGTTATCGCAGCTACACGGAGGGCGCGTTGCGGGAGCTGCGCTTCGTCAAGCGTGCGCGGGAGACAGGCTTCAATCTGGAGGAGTGCCAGGAGCTGTTGGCGCTCTATCGGAACGAGCACAGAACCAGCGCTCAGGTGAAGAAGCTGGCGCAGGAGAAAATGGTCGATCTGCGCAGCCGCATCGCAGGCTTGCAAGCCATGCTGACCTCCCTCGAAGGGCTTGTCTGTTGCTGCCACGGGGACGAAAATCCTGAGTGTCCTATCCTGGACGAGCTGGAACGCGGTTGACTAACCGCTTAATAACAGACGTTTTATTGTTGGCCCGGAAGGGGGAGTGGTAGACTGTGCGGCTCTTGTACAGGGAGCATGCAGTTGACTCAGAGTGTGACACGTCAGGTGAAGCAGGCCATCATGGCCCAGCTTTATACTCACTCCTCATTCAGCCTGCCTTGCCTGGGCCTGCTGGCACTCGGCTGGAGCCTGCTGTTCCACGATTACCTGCCCGCTGGCGAGGCACTCGGCTGGTTGGCTCTGGTCTGCCTGCTGCTGCTGTGTCGAGGCTGGCACCTGCGCTGGCGTCAGTCCAGTCTGACGCAGACCCCCTTGCCAGTGCTGGAACGCGAGCTGTTCATCGGGGTCACCATTACCTCCATCATCTGGGCGCTCGGTGTGCTGCTCTACATGGACAAGTTGCCCGACACCTATCGTGCCGCCATGATGATGCTCTCCAGCCTGATCCTCACTGGCAGTGCCATCATGCTGTTTGGCAGCCGCCGCTCTCTCTATGGCGCCGTTTTGCCACTCGGGCTTGCCATGCTGTTCGAGCTGGGGGCCGGCAACGAGCAGGAACGGATCGTCTCCTGCATGCTGGCAGGCTATCTGTTTGTCTTCTTGCCGACCCTGCTGCGCCGTCTGCGGCGGGATCAGGTCGCCTCTCTCTACCACCGCTTCTCCAACGCCGATCTGGTGGCCGAGCTGAAGGCGGTCTCCGAGCATTTGCGTCTCACCTCCCGCCTCGACGGCCTGACCGGCATCGCCAACCGCGCCCACCTTGACGACTCTCTGGAACGGGCCTGGCGTCGCTGCCATCGTGCCCGGGCACCTCTGTCGCTGGTGCTGGTAGATGTGGATTATTTCAAGCAATTCAATGATCTGTACGGTCATCAGCAGGGTGACGAGTGTCTGCAACGGGTGGCGGCGCTGCTGGCCGAGGTGCAGCGTCGCGAGGATGATCTCGCCGCTCGTTACGGCGGGGAGGAGTTCGCTCTGTTGCTGCCCTGTACCAGCATGCAGGGGGCCTTGCAGATTGCCGAAAACGTGCGGATGGCCCTCAAGGATCTGGGTATCCCCCACCAGAAATCCCTGGTCTCTGGCCGGGTCAGTTGCAGCTTCGGGGTCGCCACTCTGGTGCCGGATCAGAGCGGCTCCATCGCGGAGCTTATCCAAAAAGCGGATGCGGCCCTCTATCAGGCCAAGCATAATGGGCGGGATCGTATCGAAGTAGCCTTGATGGGTAAGGTTGCCTGAGTTTCACATGACAGATTAAAGAGGTTGTCTATGCAATGTCATCGTATCGAAGAGCTGCTGGAGTTGTTGCAGCCTGCCTGGATCAAGGAACAGGATCTCAGCCTGGTGCAGTTTGTTGCCAAACTGGCGGCGGAAGCTGGCTATGACGGCGCCTTGTCCGACCTGACCGACGACATGCTGATCTACCACCTCAAGATGCGGGAATCCGACAAGCAGGCGATGATCCCGGGTCTGGCCAAGGATCATGTTCCCGATTTCAAGGAAGCCCTGCTCAAGGCTCGCGGTATCAAGTGATCCCGGCTCGGTACAAACCGGGCTGAGTGGTTTCAAGAGAATCTCAACGAGAGGTGTATCGTCAACCGGCGATATGCCTTTTTTGTTGCTGAAAATTGCGACACGACTCGAACATTAGATACATCTTACCCACACAATTAGCAGGCTGTTTAAGATATAATCCGCTCCATAACAAATAAGGGAGCTGTGTCTTGCAATGGCCGATCATGAAAAAATCGATATCAAGGATGTGACTGACAAGAGCGTCACCGGGACTTTCAACCCGAACACGTTCAAAGCCAGCGATGACAGGTTCAATCCCGGCAACCGCATTTACGTGAGGGCACAGGCCGGCTATTGGCAGCGGATGCGCAAGGTCATGGGCTGGTTCTTCGTGGTGCTCTTCGTCGCCTTGCCCTGGTTGCGCTATGACGGTCGTCAGGCCGTGCTGTTCGATGTTGGCCATCAGCAGTTCCACATCTTTGGTGCCACCATCTGGCCGCAAGATCTGACCCTGCTGGCCTGGATCTTCATGATCGCCGCCTTTGCCCTCTTCTTCGTGACCACCTTCCTCGGCCGGGTCTGGTGCGGCTATCTCTGCCCGCAGACGGTCTGGACCTTCATGTTCATCTGGTTTGAAGAGAAGCTGGAAGGGGCTGCCAACAAGCGGCGCAAGCTGGATGCCGCCCCCTGGAGTGGCGAGAAGCTGGCCCGCAAGGGGGCCAAGCATCTGGCCTGGATCCTGTTATCCCTCGGTACCGGTCTCACTTTCGTCGCCTATTTCCAGGATGTGACCGAGCTGGTGCCCGACTTCTTTACCCTGCAGGCGAGTGGCTGGGTCATCTTCTGGGTACTGTTTTTCACGGCTTGTACCTACGGCAATGCCGGCTGGATGCGTGCCATCATGTGTATCCACATGTGCCCCTATGCACGCTTCCAGTCAGCCATGTTCGACAAGGATACCTTCATCGTCGGCTACGACACCAAGCGTGGTGAGACCCGGGGTGCCCGTAGCCGCAAAGCGGATCCCAAGGCGCTGGGGCTGGGGGATTGCATCGATTGCGACCTCTGCGTTCAGGTCTGCCCGACCGGTATCGACATCCGCGATGGCCTGCAGTACGAGTGCATCAACTGCGGTGCCTGCGTCGACGCCTGCGACCAGACCATGGATCGGATGGGCTATCCGAAAGGGCTGATCAGCTACACCACAGAGCACAAGCTGGCCCATAACAGCACCCATGTGGCACGGCCCAAGCTGCTCGGTTATGGCCTGGTGATGGTCATCATGCTGGGAGTGTTCGTCTACAACGCCATGTCCATCATGCCCATGGGGCTCGACATACTGCGGGATCGCAACCAGCTGTTCCGCGAGAACAGCGAGGGGCTCATCGAGAACACCTATACCCTCAAGATCCTCAACAAGACATTGCATGCCCAGACCTATCAGCTGGATGTGGAGGGGCTGCCGGAGCATGAGTGGTTCGGCCCCCGTGAAGTGACCCTGAAGGCGGGCGAGATCTACACTCTGCCGGTGAGCGTGGCGGTCGATCCCTTCAACCTGAAGAAGCCGACCCTGGATATACAGTTCGTGCTGAAACGGGATGGGGCGGCAGCCGATGACAGCAAGGGCACACTGCGTCAGGCCAGCAAGTTTATCAGCCGACTGTAATGGGAATAGTTGGTGCAACTGATTGGTTTGGAACGCCATTGAGCTTAGTGGTGATAGAATGGGGCGCAACGGCGCCCCTTTTTAATGGTGGATGACATGCGTTTCAACTATTCCGACCTTACTCCCGACCTCATCATGGATGCGCTGGATCTCAGTGGTCTGCGACTCGACTCCGGCCTCATCGAGCTCAACAGTTACGAAAACCGGGTCTATCAGTTTCAGGACGAGGAGCGCCGCCGCTATGTGGTGAAGTTCTACCGTCCCGGTCGCTGGAGCCGGGCCCAGATCCTGGAAGAGCACGACTTTGCCGCCCGACTCAATGAGGCGGAGATCCCGGTCGCTGCGCCGCTCTCCTTCGCGGGCGAAACCTTGCTGGAGCATCAGGGCTACCCCTTTGCCATCTGGCAGAGCGTGGGAGGCCGCCAGTTCGAGGTGGACAACCTGGATCAGCTGGAGTGGGTGGGACGTTACCTTGGCCGGATTCACCAGATCGGTGCCAGCCGATCCTTCCATCACAGGGTTCGGCTGGATGTGGAGAGCATGCTGCACGAACCGCGCGAGCTGCTGGCGTCCGGCGAGTGGCTGCCGAGCGGGCTGGCCAAGCAGTTCTTCGGTGTGCTCGACGAGCTGATCAAGCACGTCTGTGATGCCATGACTCTGGATGTGGCACAGATCTCCCTGCATGGTGACTGTCATCCGGGCAATATTCTGTGGCGTGATGGCCCCATGTTTGTCGATCTCGACGACTGCCGCACCGGCCCCGCCATCCAGGATCTCTGGATGATGCTGAGCGGCGAGCGCCACGAGCAGTTAATCCAGCTCGACACCCTGCTGGCCGGCTATGAGGAGTTCATGGAGTTCGACCCGCGCGAGCTGGCCTTGATTGAGCCGCTGCGGGCCATGCGCATCGTTCACTATATGGCCTGGCTGGCACGGCGCTGGGACGACCCTGCGTTTCCCCGTCACTTCCCCTGGTTCAATACCGACCATTACTGGCGTCAGCAGATTGCGACCCTGCATGATCAACTGGCCGCGCTCAAGGCTCCGCCGTTGACCCTGACGCCAGGGTGGTGACATATCAGGAGTGCTGATGGGTGCCCGCAGACCGCGATACCTGCCGCACGATCAACTGGCTGCGCTCAAGGCGCCACCGTTGACCCTGACGCCGGGGTGGTGACATATCAGGAGTGCTGATGGGTTCCCGCAGATCGCGATACCTGCCGCACGATCAACTGGCCGTGCTCAAGGCACCACCTTTGACCCTGATGCCGGGGTGGTGAACGAGGGCGCGTCGGCATAAGCCCACAGCGATTGTCTGTCGATGACGCTCTCTGCCGTGGCGCCTGCTGGTGTGGCCCTTTGCCATTGACGTCTGAGTGGTGACGCAATAGGCTTGGCACTGCTTCGGTTCGCCGGGCGTGCCTCACAGTGATCCCTTAACAGGAAACGTCATGAAAAAAGTACTATTTTTCCTCGCTGCCATGCTGATGATCCCCATGGTTCACGCCGCCCCCGAATTCAAGGAAGGCGTTAACTATGACGTGGTCAAACAGACAGGCAGTGCCCAGCCGGAAGTGGTGGAGTTTTTCTCCTACTACTGCCCGCACTGCGCGACCTTCGAGCCGATCGTTGAACAGTTGAAAGCGGGGATGCCAGAAGGCGTTCCCCTCAAGAAGAACCCGGTGGCCTTCCTGGGCCGCGAAATGGGTCCGGAAATGCAGCGCGCCTATGCCCTGGCCAGCCTGCTGAATGTTGAAGCCAAGCTGACCCCGGCTATCTTCAACAAGATCCATACCCAACGCCAGTATCCGCAGAGCCGCGCGGATGTGAAGCAGATCTTCCTGGATAACGGCGTGCCGGCTGAAGAGTTCGACGGTGCCGTCGACAGCTTCGCCGTATCCGGCATGGTGTCCCAGTTTGATCGCAACACCGAGAGCTACAACATTCGCGGTGTGCCGGCCTTCCTGGTCAACGGCAAGTACATGGTTAAGATCGAATCCATTACTTCTCAGGAACAGTTCAGCCAGTTGGTGAATTTCCTGCTGGCCAAGAAAGACTGATCCCGCTGTACTCCATGAAAAAGCCCGCCGGTGCAAACCGGCGGGCTTTTTGTCTGTTTGAACCCGGGATCATGCGGTGACAACCAGCTGTGTTGGCAACGGTAATGATGATTCAGAAACTTGTATTTTAAAAACGATCGGTCTAATGTTGTTGCCATGGATACAATTCGCCCTTCACCTCGTCGCCGTGGTCGACCTCCACGCCAGCGGGACCATCAACTTGATACTCGCGATTTACTGTTGCGGGCGGGACTGATTGTGCTGACTGAAAAGGGTTTTTCAAGCAGTGGTCTCGATGAGATCCTCAAGCAGGCCTGCGTACCCAAGGGATCTTTTTATCACTATTTCGACAGTAAGGAAGCGTTTGGCAAAGCACTTATTGACTGCTATGCCAGTTATTTTGTGCGCAAGCTGGAGCGTCATCTGCAAAACCCGGCGTTGTCTCACCTTGATCGCATCGCTGCCTTTATTGCCGATGCGCAGGAAGGCATGCAGCGATATGAATTCAAACGAGGTTGTCTTATCGGTAACCTCGGCCAGGAAATGGGAAGCTTGCCAGAAAGTTTTCGTGAACAACTTGGCGGGGTGTTCCGCGACTGGCAGCAACGTTTTACCCGTGTCCTTGAGGCGGCACAAGCTGCCGGTGAAATATGCCCTCAGGTTGACTGCTCTCAAATGGCCGCATTTTTTTGGATTGGTTGGGAAGGTGCGGTGCTGAGAGCCAAGTTGGAGCGCAGCAATGAGCCGTTGCAACTATTTGCCGCCTGCTTCTTCCGCAGTATCAGGTGATTTTTTTTATAATTTAATAGGCGATCGGTCTAATTGTTGGGAGAAAAGCATGTTTAAAGGCATTGTGATCAGAAAAGATGAGGCTGGCTATCGCGCAGCAGTTGAAAGCATCGAGGAAACACAGTTACCGGACGGTGATGTGCGGGTGAAGGTTGATTATTCCACCCTCAACTATAAAGACGGGCTCGCCATTACCGGTAAAGGGCCGGTCGTCCGCAAGTTTCCCATGGTGCCCGGCATCGATCTGGTCGGGACTGTGGTCACCTCATCACATACTGATTATCAGGCGGGTGATCGGGTTTTGCTCAATGGTTGGGGGGTGGGTGAAGTGCATTGGGGGGGCCTGGCTCAGCAGGTGAGTGTGAAAGGAGAGTGGCTGGTCCCCATGCCCGCACAGATTAGCCCGCAGCAGGCCATGGCTATCGGCACCGCAGGTTATACCGCTATGTTGTGTATCATGGCGCTTGAGCGACATGGCCTCAAGCCTGCGGATGGAGACATTCTGGTTACGGGGGCGGCAGGTGGCGTCGGTAGCGTTGCCATCGCGGTGCTTGCCAAGCTGGGTTATCGTGTTGTCGCTGTGAGTGGTCGTACCGCCGAGCAGGACTACTTCATGCAGCTAGGCGCCAGCGAAGTGCTGGATCGCGCCGAGTTTGCCAATCCGGGTCGGCCGCTTGGCAAAGAGCGTTGGGCGGGTGCCATTGATGTCGTGGGCAGTCACACGCTTGCCAATATCTGCGCGACAACCCGTTATCGTGGCATCGTTGCCGCGTGTGGACTGGCGGGTGGCATGGACTTTCCGGCAAGCGTTGCTCCCTTTATCTTGCGCGGCGTCACCTTGGTAGGGATCGATAGTGTCATGTGCCCACGTGCCGAACGGTTGGAAGCCTGGTCGCGTCTGGGGCAAGATCTGGATATGACCAAGCTGGATCTGATTGTGCGGGAAATAGGGTTGAATGACGTCATTCCTACCGCAGCCCAGTTAATAGAGGGATCAGTGAGAGGGCGGGTTATCGTGGACGTCAATCGCTGATAGCTGCCACGAAACAACGACACGGTCATCATGGCTTGTCACATTAGCACAGGCCATGATGACACCACCGCTTCGTCACCTTTCACCAAGGGCTTCGTGCCCCACTCATGCTTATTCTTCGCTTCGGCATGCCATTCGTTGTGCTCCTCGATAATGACGACCGGCGCTTTCCGCCAGCCAGACCAGCAGCAAGATGGCCAGGATCAGGGTGGCTGCCTGATCGTAACGGAACAGGCTGAGCGACACATAGAGCTGCTGCCCCAGCCCCCCTGCGCCCACCACCCCGAGTATGGTGGCGGCCCTCAGGTTCATCTCGCCGCGATAGAGGCTGTAGGCTAGCCACTGGCGTGACACCAGTGGAAACAGCCCGTACCAGAAGCTGGCCGTGGGGCCGGTGCCGCTCAATTGCAGGGCGAGGCGAGGGGCCTGATCCGCGTTCTCCAGCGTCTCCACGAACAGCCGGGCCAGCACGCCAGTGGTGTGCAGGGTGAGCGCCAGTATGCCCGCCACCGGCCCCAGCCCGACCGCGATCACCAGCAGGCTGGCGAAGATGAGCTCCGGCACGGATCGCAGCAGGTTGAACAGCAGCCTCAGTGGCCAGCAGTGGCGGGCGAGACAGGCCAGCGGCAGGGCCAGCAGGGCGCTCAACAGGGTACTCAGCAATGCCATCTGCACCGTATCGAGCAGGCCAAGGCCGACTGTTCGCAGAAAAGGCCCCGACCAGTCCGGTTGCAGAAACTCGCCGATGAACCGGCCCAGCCCGCCGAAGGAAAAACTCAGCATGCGCCAGTCGAGCTGGTGGAGTGCCATGGCGCTGGCCAGCCCCAGGCAGGCAAGCAGTTGCAAGCCGGGGGAGCGGGTGTAGCGCAGCCAGGCGCTGAGGCCGTCGGCCAGGGTCACCAGCAGGATGAAGGCCAGCAGCAGGGTCACTACCTCACCACCGGCAAACATGCGCAACGAGAGTTCGAGCTGCTGGCCGAGCCCGCCAGCACCGACGAAACCCATGATAACGGAGGCGCGCAGAGCACACTCCCAGCGATAGACGGTGTAGGAGAGCAGCTCCTGGCGCACCGCGGGCAGCACGCCGTACCAGAGCGCCTGCAGGCGGCCGCTGCCGCCGAGTAGCAGGGCGCGGGCCGGTTGCAGGGCGCCGCTCTCCATGATCTCGTTGTAGACCTTGGCCAGCATGCCGCCGTAGCTGACGGCGATGGCCAGGATGGCGGCCAGGGGCCCGAGCCCCGACAGACGCACGAACAGCAGCGCCCAGATGAGCTCGGGCAGGCTGCGCAGCAGAATGGCGATGAGCCGGCTGAAGGCGCGCAAGGCGCCGCGCAGCGGGCTGGGAATAGGCCCCAGCTCGGCCAGCGACAGGGCGCGGGAGCCGAGCAAGGCGAACGGAATGCCGAGCAGCAGGGCACCGGCCAGCCCCAGAGTCGCCACGGCCAGACTCTCCAGGGTAGCGGTCAGGGTCAGGGCCAGAAAGTCCTGATCCAGGCGGGGTGGCCAGCTGGTGGCGAGAAAGTTGCCCATCTGCCGCCAGCTCTGGCCATCGAGCAAGCCCAGCCAGCCGTCGGCCTGCTGCCACAGGCTGTAGCCGACCAGGGCCAGCAGCCAGGGCAGGGGATGGCGCCAGCGGCTCATCAGCCGATACACGGCAATGCCTCCTGATCACCGGCGTAGAGGGCGGCCAGCATGGCCGGGGTGACGGCGGCGGCGGGGCAGTCGAACTGCACCCGCCCCTCGCGCAGGCCTATGATGCGGGGGAAGCGCTCGAGGGCCAGTTCGACCGCGTGCAGGCTGGCGATCAGGGTGCTGCCGCGCGTGCGGGCTTGCGCCAGCAGGGCATCCAGGCTGCTTTGGGCGAGTACGGGATCGAGGGCGGAGACAGGTTCATCGGCCAGCATCAGATCCGGCTGCTGATAGAGCACCCGGGCTATGCCGACCCGCTGCAACTGGCCACCGGAGAGCTCGCAGCAGCGCTGCTGCCACTTGTCGGCGAGGCCGAGGCGGGCCAGTTCGGCCCGTGCACCGTCCGGATCGCAGGGGCGCAGCAGCGAGAGCAGGGCGCGAACGAGGGACCAATGGCCGAGTCTGCCAGCCAGCACGGCAGTCACCACCGGCTGGGAGGCGGGCAGCGGAGGCTGCTGCCAGACCATGCCGATCCGGCTGCGCAGCCGCTGGCGGGCCCGGGTGGAGAGGGCCCAGGGATCTTCCCCCCACAGGGAGAGTGCCAGCTCACCGCGCAGCTCTGTGCCGATCAGCCGCAGCAGGCTGGTCTTGCCCGCGCCGCTCGGCCCTATGATGGCGACACACTCCCCCGCCTCGATCTGCAAGCGAAGCGGATGCAGGATGCGACTCTCGCCGAGCCGCAGCCCTGCTCCATTCAGCGCAACGGCGATCACTTCAGCAGACCGGCCTGGGTCGCGGCCGCTTCTATGCCCTGGTAGTTCTCGGGCTTGGTTTCGATGAAACGGCTGGCCCGTTGCAGCTTGAGGATCTCGGCCTGGGCCGGGACGGCAGGATCCAGGCTGAGGAAGGCCTGCTTGATTTTCTCCTGCAGTGCCGGATCCAGGTCGCCGCGCACCGTCCAGTTGTAATCAAAGTAGGTCGGCGTGGTCCAGATCACCTTCACCTTGGCGGTATCGACCTTGCCCTCTTCCACCAGCTTGTCCCACACGGAGGCGTTGAGCGCACCGGCCGGCACCTTGCCGGAGGCGACCCAGGCAACGGTGGCGTCGTGAGCGCCGGAGAAGGCGACATGTGCGAAGTCACGTTCCGGATTGATGCCCTGCTCGGCCAGAAAGTGGCGCGGCATCAGGTGACCCGAGGTGGAGGAGGGGGAGCCGAAGGCGAAGTCCTTGCCCCTGGTGTCGGCCAAGGTCTTGATGCCGCTGTCGGCATTGGCGATGAATTTGGAGGTGAACTGGGCATCCTCCTGGCGTTGGACCAGCGGCACTACCTTGTCGGCCCTACGATGGGCCTGCACATAAGTGAAACCCCCGAGCCAGGCCATGTCGAGTTTGCCGGCAGCCAGCGCCTCGACCACGGCGGCGTAATCGTTGACCGGTACGAACACCACCTCGCGCCCCGTCTTCTCGGCCAGATATTCTCCCAGCGGGGCGAACTTGCGCTGCAACTCGGTGGGGGCTTCGTCCGGGATGGCGGATACCCGCAGCGGTTCGGTGGCAGTGGCGCCCAGGCTGGCCAGCAGTGTGGTGAGGGCAAATATCCATTTAGAGGTCATGGGCAGTTCCTTGTGGTCTGTCGTTCGGGCAAGAGAAAGGCCCGACACCAGTCGGACCTTTCAAGAGGGTCATGGTAGGGGGCCACCGGCGCTCTGCGCAAGATGGGCTCCTCAAAAAGGCACGTTACACCCCAACGTGGAAGGCCTGCTTGAGGTTGCGGATGAAGTCCGCATCCCGGCACAGGGTCTTGCCCGGGCTGTCGGAGATCTTGGCGACCGGGCCGCCGTTGCACTCCATCAGCTTGAAGACGATGTTCATGGGGCTGACACCGGGCAGATCGCAGGTGAGCTTGGTGCCGATGCCGAAGCTGGTGTTGATGCGGCCACGGAAGTGGCGGAACAGCTGCACCGCCTTGTCGAGGTTGAGCCCATCGGAGAAGACCAGCGTCTTGTCGGTGGGGTCTATGCCGAGGCGCTGGTAGTGGCTGATGGCCTTCTCGCCCCACACAACAGGGTCGCCGGAGTCGTGGCGCAGACCCTGATAACGGCTGGCCAGCTCAAAGTCAAAATCACGCAGGAAGGCGTCCATGGTGATGCAGTCGGTCAGGGCAATGCCGAGGTGGTTGGTGAATTCGTCCAGCCAGCTGGTGAGGGCGGCGCGCTGGCTGTGCTCGAGCGGGAAGCCGAGCTGCTGGTGAGCCTGAAACCACTCGTGGGCCTGGGTGCCCACGGCAGGTAGTTGGTACTTTTGGGCCAGCAGGTAGTTGCTGGTGCCGCGAAATGCCGGCAGCCGCTCCTTGAGACGGCCCACGACCGCATCCTGCACCGCATGGGAGAAGCGGCGACGGGTACCGAAGTCGATGAGGTTGAACTCGCTCATCTCTTCCGGGCTGAGGTCCTGTTCCAGCTTGTCGATCTTCTGATCGAGCCGATCCAGCGCCTGGCTGACGCCAAACTGGGGGTAGCGGAAGCGGTTGCGCATCTCGCTGATGATGGCGAGCACCGGGATTTCCCACAGGATCACATCCTGCCAGGGTCCTTCTACCCGCACATTGATGCGGCCATCCTGCTCGAATACCTGCAGCAGGGAGGCATCAAGGGGCTTGCGGCGCAGGTGATCCAGGTAGTCGGCGGTGAAGAAGGGGCGCTCGGCCAGAAAATTCAGTTCCGGCCTGGTGAGCCGCAGGGAGCCGGCGAGACGCAGTTGCTCCTCGATCTGGCCCATCATGGGCAGCAGATCTTCTTCGTTGCGGCTGTGGAATTCGGCCACCACCTCGGCATCCGGATAGCGATGGAATACCGCCTGCTGCATATGCAGCTTGTAGGCGTCGGTGTCGAGCAGGCTGGTGAGAATCGGTGGCATATCAGGCTCCCCGCAGGTTGGTGAGCGCGATGACGCGCTCCTGCTGCATAGGTAATGTGCAGGCGCCGGTATCGGCTTGGCGGGTGAGGATCGGCGGCATATCAGGCATCCAGCAGGCGTTGTACATCGATCAAGGTCTGGGCCAGCTCGGCCCCGGCTTCGACCATCTGGGAGTGAGCGCTGGCAACCGTATCCGGGGCTATGCCACGGCAGGCCTCGAGATGGACGATCACCCGAAAACCGGCGTGGCGCAGTTGCAACACGCTGGTCTTGACGCAGTAGTCGGTGGCGAGGCCGCCGACCAGCACGGTAGTGACGCCACGGGCATGCAGGAATTCGATGAGCCCTGTGCTGCGCCGTTCGGCCAGGTCGTGAAAGCAGGTGCCGTAGGGATGCAGATCCGGCTCGACCCCCTTCCAGACGAAGAAGTCGTAATCGATGGGGGCGGGCAGGCCATCCAGCAGCTCGAAGCCTTGGGTGCCGGGCACGCAGTGTACCGGCCAGGTGAGGTCGGCATTGGGCAAGTCCAGCGGCAACAGCATGCCAGCGGGGTCACTGACGGCCCAGGCTGCGTTGGCGGGATGGGAGTCTTTGCTGCCAATACGCAGGGTGGCGAGGGTGGCCTGAGCGTTGAGCGCAGCCACAATATCATCCCCGCCCACGACGGGCAGTTCGTTCGGGCAGAGGGGAGTAAATCCCTTCTGCGCATCAATATCCAGGCTGGCGACGGTTCCCATGATTGGCTCCTTCACATACTATTCGTGTGATATTATCTACCAAACATTAATGGAAGGCGAGCAGGGCGATCGACATGCTGAGAATGAGTCTGGATATGGTGGTGCTGCGGTTGTACGAGGAGCGGCTCGAGCTGTTGCTCGAAACCCGCGATCACCCCCCCTTTGCCAACTGCTGGCAACTGCCGGCACTGCGCATCGACGAGACTCGGGATCGGGACCTGGACACGGCTCGCCATCGCCTGCTGGCGGAGTGGGGGCTCGGTCACTGCTACAGCGAACAGGTTTGCACTCTCGGCAATCTGGAGCGGGATCCCCGTGGCTGGTCCACCGCGCTGGTCTACCTCTGTCTGGTCGATCCGGAAGTCGAAGCCGTGCACGGTTGCTGGCATCCACTCTCGGCCCTGCCCGGCCTCAGCCTCGCCTTCGATCATACCCAGCTTATAGCCAGAGGGCTGGAGAGACTGCGGATCAAGAGTCGCTACAGCACCTTGCCGCTGCAACTGCTGGGGCCCGAGTTCACTCTCTCCGAGGTGCAGCGTGCCTTTGAAATCATCCTGCAAACTCCGATGAACACGGCGGCGTTTCGCAAGCGCATCCATCGCGCCGATATTCTGGTGGATACCGGCCGCAAGCGTACCGGCAAGCAGCGCCCCGCCATCCTCTACCGGTTGGAGAGCCCTTGCTGCGTCATGTTCGATCAGGTGATGCATGGAGCGGAAGCATGAGCAAAGCGCCGCCCCGGGTGCTGGTGAGTGCTTGCCTGCTGGGTCAGCCAGTACGTTACGATGGCCAGAGCAAGGGGATTGTCAGCGACTGGCTGAATGAGCTTGGCGCCGAGGGGCGAACGCAGTCTTTCTGCCCCGAAGTGGCAGGCGGACTGCCGACTCCACGCCCCCCTGCCGAGCGGCAGGACGATCTGGTGCTGACCGCGAGCGGACTGGATGTGACGGCCGAGTTCGATCGCGGTGCCGAGCTGGCTCTTGCGCTCTGTCAGGCACAAGGCATTCGCTTTGCCCTGCTCAAGGAGGGGAGTCCTTCTTGCGGCAGTCGCCGCATCTACAATGGCCGCTTCGAAGGTGTGTCAGTGGCGGGTGAGGGCAAGACCACGGCCCTGCTGCGTCGCAACGGCATCGCAGTGTTCAGCGAGGAGCAGTTGCCAGAACTGGCCTTGGCGCTTGCTTCGGCAATCGCCAAGGAGTCGGACTCAACGCCAAACTGACCCATAGCATCGGCCTGTATCACTTGTGCCCGCACGACGTCAGTTTCCTGCCAACGCGCATTCAGCCATTCCTGAAAACCACTCTCAAACTGTTGCCATGGTCACCAACCTGAAGGCCAGCCCTGCTGCCGGGTAGAGCTGGATTGGTGAGGGGTCTTTTACCGCGCCTTGTCTGCCAGCAGTTGGCTAAGGGTCTGGTCCTTTTCGTGCCAGATCCCGTTCAACCACTGTTGAAACGCCTGTTGGAACTCGGTGTCATTGAAGTAATCCCCTACCAGTTTGCGTTCAATCGGCAGAAAGCGAACCTGAACCTTGATCTCCTTCACCCGACCGCACATGAAGTCCCAGTAACTGGGGATACCACCCGGATAGGCGATGGTCACATCCACCAGTTGATGCAGCTGGTCGCCCATGGCCGCCAGGGTGAAGGCGATGCCACCAGCCCTCGGGTGCAACAGATGGCGATAAGGCGCTGCCTGTTTGTCGTGCTTGTGGGCGGTGAAGCGGGTGCCCTCCACGAAGTTCATCACACTCACCGGAATGTGGCGAAACCTGGCACAGGCCTTTCGGGTTGTTTCTATGTCTTTTCCCTTCAGATGTGGCCTTTTTTCCAGAAATTTACGGGAATAGCGCCGCATGAAGGGGAAGTCCAGTGCCCACCAGGCCAGACCGAGAAAAGGTACCCAAATCAGCTCTTTCTTGAGGAAAAACTTCAGGAAGGGGATTTTTTGATTAAAAACCCGCTGCAATACCAGTATGTCGACCCAGGATTGATGGTTGGCAATCACCATGTACCACTCATCACGGCTTCCTTTGTCCGCGCCGACCACCTCGAAAGAGGTCCCTATGATGGTTTTCTGGATCAGGTTGTTGACACCGATCCAGCAGCTTGCGCAGCCATCCAGCAGAGCGTTGCAGAGGGTACGCCAGCCTTTGAGTGGCAACAGCAGCTTGAAAATGCCCAGCAAGAAGATGGGGATAAACCAGAAGAGGGTGTTGAAAAAATAGAGCAGGGTCGAGAGGCTGCCGCGCAGCCGCTCTATCAGCTTGTTGTGCATGAGTCGGGTCCGTCTCGTTGTCTGTGGGTGGCAACCAAGTGGTCAGATCTGTGACCATAATATCAGCCGATGAGCCGCTAGACCATGCACGGGACCCTCACGCATGTGGGACTCACTATCTCTTTATCCCAGCCATTCAGCCGCTGCGCAGCCGCGACAGCAGCCTGTCCATGGCCCTGTAGCCGAGAGCCTCGATCAGATGATCCTTCTCGATCGCAGGTCGCCCCGCCAGATCTGCTATGGTGCGTGACACCCGCAGTATGCGGTGCCAGGCCCGGATGCTGAGTCCCAGCTTCTGGATGGCATTCTCCAAAAACTCGGCATCTTGCGGCGATAATCGGCAAATATCTTCGATTTCACGACTATCAAGCAGGTTGTTGAGCTTGCCATTGCGGCTCAGCATTCGCTCCCGCGCCGCCAGTACTCGATCGCGGATCTGCTGACTCGATTCCCCCCGCTCCGCCTTGCCGGTGAGACTCCCCTTGGGCAGCAGCGGCACCTCCACCGTCAGGTCAAAGCGATCGAGGAAGGGGCCGGAGAGCTTGCCAAGATAGCGAAGTATCTGATCCGGGCTGGAGCGGGTCTGGCCGTCACCATAGTGGCCGCAGGGGCTGGGGTTCATTGCGCCCACCAGCTGGAAGCGGGCGGGAAAATCCACCTGACGGGCGGCGCGGCTGATGGTGATGTGGCCCGTCTCCAGCGGTTCGCGCAGAGAGTCGAGTACCTTGCGCTCGAACTCCGGCAGCTCGTCGAGAAACAGCACGCCGTTGTGGGCTAACGAGATCTCCCCCGGTCTTGGGTGGCTGCCACCGCCCACCAGGGCCACGGCGGAGGCACTGTGATGGGGTGTGCGATAGGGTCTGTGGTGCCAGTGACCGGCGCGCGGGGTCAGGCCGCCGATGGAGTGGATGGCGGCGGTCTGCTGCGCCTCCTGCTCGCTCAGGGGTGGCAAGATGCCGGGCAAACGGCTGGCCAGCATGCTCTTGCCGGTACCGGGCGGGCCTATGAACAGCAGATTGTGGCTGCCGGCGGCAGCGATCTCCAATGCCCGCTTGGCCTGTGACTGGCCGATCACATCCTGCAGATCCGGCACATCGGGCAGGGAGTCCGTGGTCTGGAGCTCCGGCAGAGGCAGCTCATATTGGCCTGCCAGCCAGGCGGTGACGGCCAGCAGCTGGTGGGCGGTACGTACCTCGGCATCCTGAATGAGGGAGGCTTCGGGGCCATTTTCTCTCGGTACCAGCAAGGTGCGCCCCGCATCGCGGCAGGCGAGCACGGCGGGCAGCACCCCGAGCACGGGACGGATCTCGCCGGTCAGGGCCAACTCCCCTAAAAATTCGTGATCGAGCAGGTATTTTGCTGGTATCTGCTTGGAAGCGGCGAGAATGCCGATGGCGATGGCCAGATCGAAACGGCCCCCCTCCTTGGGCAGGTCGGCGGGTGCCAGGTTGACCGTGATATGTTTGCTCGGGAACTCGAAATTGCCGTTTAGCAGGGCACTGCGCACCCGATCCCGGGATTCCTTCACCGAGGTTTCCGGCAATCCCACCATGTTGAAGGCGGGCAGACCGTTGGAGAGGTGAACTTCCACCGTGACTTGCGGCGCCGCTATCCCCAGGCTGGCACGGCTATAAACCACAGCTAATGACATAAATCCCGTCCTTGGTTTGATGTATGTGCTGGTTAACCGTTTTTATTAGTTTTTTGTTCCAGCCATAAGGCTGCTGCTTAGTCAAAATCAGAGTCTTGTCAGGTAAAAAAGGCTTGCCCAATAAAAATCACCGTGCTAGTTCTAATAGCCATTCGCGGTGCAAACCGCCCCAATTTCACAGGATTTCCGGTTGTAACTATGAACATGGCCTCCCGTTTCGTCAGCATTATTGTGGTCCTAGTGGTGATTATTATCTCACCGCTCGGGGCTCGTTTAGCTGCACGGAACAAGGGATAGACCCACCACCGGACAGAACGAAACAAGCGACCCCCGAGCCTCACAGCTCGGGGGTTTTTTTTCGACTACAGGACAGGATTTTCCACATGAACGGCGCGCAGTTTTTGGTACAGGCTCTCAAGAAACAGGGTGTGACCCAGGTGTTTGGTTACCCGGGCGGAGCCATCATGCCGGTCTACGACGCCCTGTATGACGGGGGGCTTGCCCATCAGCTCTGCCGCCACGAGCAGGGTGCCGCCATGGCTGCGGTGGGTTACGCACGAGCCTCCGGCCAGGTGGGGGTCTGTATCGCCACCTCGGGCCCGGGCGCCACCAATCTGGTGACCGGGCTGGCGGAGGCGCTGCTCGACTCTGTGTCTCTGGTGGCCATCAGCGGTCAGGTGCCCTGTTCCGCCATAGGTACAGATGCGTTTCAGGAGGTCGACGTGCTCGGCATGTCCCTCTCCTGTACCAAGCACTCCTTCATGGTGACCGATGTGGCGGATCTGGGGCGTGTGTTGGAAGAGGCCTTCGCCATCGCCACCGAAGGTCGTCCCGGTCCTGTGCTCATCGATTTTCCCAAGGATGTGCAGCTTGCCGCCGTGCCAGCGCATAATCTGCTGTTTGCGGTGGAGGAGCCTGAGGCCCTCAACCCCTCAGACTTGACCGCTGCCTGCACCCTGCTGGCGGCTGCCGAGCGCCCGGTGCTCTACGTTGGTGGCGGAGTGGGCATGGCCAATGCCGAAACCCAGCTGCGCGAGTTTGCCACCGTCACCGGCATGCCGGCGGTCACCACCCTCAAGGGGATTGGCGCGCTGGATCCTGACAGCCCTGTCTATCTGGGCATGCTCGGCATGCACGGTACCAAGTCGGCCAACTATGCGGTGCAGCAGTGCGATCTGCTGGTGGTAGTGGGTGCCCGGTTCGACGACAGGGTGACCGGCAAGCTGGAGGAGTTTGCCCCTGAGGCCAAGGTGATCCATCTGGATGTGGATGCCGCCGAGTTCGGCAAGCGCCGCGCCGCCGAAGTGGGCATCACCACGGATCTCAAGCGGGTGTTGCCCGCCCTGGCCATGGCACTGGCTATCGATCCCTGGCGTGAGCACTGCGCTAACATGGCCCGCGAGTATGCGTTTCGCTACGACCACCCCGGCCAGCCCATCTATGCCCCGGCCCTGCTCAAGCAACTCTCGGCCCGTCTGCCGGAGAGCAGTGTGGTGGCCTGCGACGTGGGCCAGCACCAGATGTGGGTGGCCCAGCACATGCGTTTCACCAGTCCGCGCAATCATCTCTCCAGTGCCGGTCTCGGTACCATGGGGTTTGGCTTGCCCGCCGCCATCGGCGCCAAGATGTCGCGCCCCGATGACGAGGTGGTGCTGGTGAGCGGTGATGGCTCCTTCATGATGAACGTGCAGGAGCTGGGCACCATACGCCGCGCTCAGCTCAAGGTGAAAATGGTGCTGATCGACAACCAGCGTCTCGGCATGGTGCGCCAGTGGCAGGAGCTGTTCTTCGATGGTCGTTACAGCGAGACCATCCTCTCCGACAACCCCGATTTCGTCGCTCTGGCCGCCGCCTTTGGCATCCCGGGTGAGACCATCACATGCAAGGATCAAATCGCAGCAGCTCTCGACCGCCTGCTGGGGAGCGAAGGCGCCTATCTGCTGCATGTGGCCATTTCAGAGGAAGAAAACGTCTGGCCCCTGGTTCCGCCGGGAGTCGCCAACCACAAGATGATGGAGCAACGCCCATGAACCCGCACACCTTTGCGCCGCCAGCATTTGCACAACACACCTTGCACATTCACGCCCAGCCCAGACCCGAAGTGATGGAGCGGGTATTGAGGGTGGTGCGCCACCGCGGCTTCGCTCTCTGTGCCCTCAGCATGGAGATGGGGGCGGAGCAGGATTGCCAACAGCTGCGGATCACGGTTACTGTCGAGTCGGTGCGTCCCATCCAGCATTTATGGAGCCAGCTGGTCAAGCTGGTGGACGTCTCCCGGGTCGATGCACTGGAACAGCAACCCCGGATCAGAGCTTAAGGAGCAACAGCAATGTCACAGCCTTCCCAACCCCAGCCGCAATATATCTGGTTCAACGGCCACATGGTTCCCTGGCAAGATGCCCAGGTGCACGTCATGAGCCACGCCCTGCACTATGGCTCCTCTGTGTTCGAGGGTGTGCGTGCCTATGACACCCCCAAGGGGACCTGCATCTTCCGTTTGCAGGAGCACACCCGCCGCCTGTTCGACTCCGCCAAAATCTACTGGATGGAGGTGCCCTACAGCGAGGCCGAGGTGAATGAAGCCTGCCGCGCCGTGGTGCGCGAGAACGGCCTCAAGAGCGGTTATCTGCGTCCGCTGGCCTTTATCGGCAATGTGGGGCTGGGACTGCATCCACCGCTGGATGCCAAGGCCGATCTCATGGTGGCTGCCCTGCCGTGGGGTGCCTACCTGGGGGAAGAGGGTCTGAAAAACGGGGTGGATGTGTGCGTCACCTCCTGGAACCGGCTGGCCCCCAACACGATTCCGACCGGCGCCAAAGCAGGTGGCAACTACCTCTCATCCCAACTCATCAGCCGGGAAGCCAAGCGCAACGGCTACGCCGAAGGACTGGCGCTGGATGTGAACGGCTACCTGAGCGAAGGCGCGGGTGAGAACCTGTTCCTGGTGAAAAACGGCGTGCTCTTCACCCCGCCTGCCACCGCCGCCATCCTGCCCGGCATTACCCGCGACACCATCATGACGCTAGCGCGAGACTTGGGTTATGAGGTGCGCGAGCAGGCGCTGCCCCGCGAGGCGCTTTATGTGGCGGACGAGATCTTCATGACAGGCACTGCCGCCGAAGTGACGCCTGTGCGTTCGGTGGATCGGATGAAGGTAGGTGCCGCTTGCCGTGGCCCAGTGACCGAGCAGTTGCAGAACGCCTTCTTCGGGCTGTTCAACGGCCAGACAAAGGACAAATGGAACTGGCTGACCCCGGTCGATGACAAGTAACGGTTGACTAGAACGGGGAGGTGCCATGCCTCCCCGAGTCGCTTCCGGTCAGGGCATCCGTGTTGTGCCCTGACCAGGATCGATTCCCGATCCGCGAGTCACACATTCAAGAAATAATGCGCCCCATGGGCATTCAGGGAGTAGAGACAATGCCGAAGTTGAGATCCGCCACCACCACCCACGGACGTAACATGGCCGGGGCCCGCGCCCTCTGGCGCGCCACTGGCATGACAGACGAGGATTTCGGCAAGCCCATCATAGCCGTGGTCAACTCCTTCACCCAGTTCGTACCGGGTCACGTCCACCTCAAGGATCTGGGCCAGCTGGTGGCCCGCGAGATCGAAGCTGCCGGCGGCGTGGCCAAAGAGTTCAATACCATAGCCGTGGATGACGGCATCGCCATGGGCCACGGCGGCATGCTCTATTCGCTGCCGTCTCGCGAGCTTATCGCCGACTCGGTGGAGTACATGGTCAACGCCCACTGCGCCGATGCCATGGTCTGCATCTCCAACTGTGACAAGATCACACCGGGGATGCTGATGGCCGCCCTGCGCATCAACATACCCGTGATCTTCGTCTCCGGCGGCCCCATGGAAGCGGGCAAGACCAAGCTGTCCGATCAGATCATCAAACTGGATCTGGTGGATGCCATGATCCAGGGCGCCGACCCCAAGGTCTCCGATGCCCAGAGCGAACAGGTGGAGCGCAGCGCCTGCCCTACCTGCGGCTCCTGTTCCGGCATGTTTACTGCCAACTCCATGAACTGCCTGACCGAGGCGCTGGGGCTTTCCCAACCGGGCAACGGCTCCATGCTGGCGACCCATGCCGATCGCGAGCAGCTGTTCAAGCTGGCAGGCCAGCGCATCGTCACCCTGGCCAAGCGTTATTACCAGCAGGATGACGAGAGCGCCCTGCCACGCAACATCGCTACCAAGGCGGCGTTCGAGAATGCCATGGCGCTGGATATCGCCATGGGCGGTTCCACCAATACAGTGCTGCACCTGCTGGCGGCGGCCCAGGAGGCCGGGGTGGACTTCACCATGGCCGATATCGACCGCATGTCTCGCAAGGTGCCCCAGCTGTGCAAGGTGGCCCCCTCTACCCAGAAGTACCATATGGAAGATGTGCACCGTGCCGGTGGCGTAGTCGCCATTCTGGGCCAGCTGGAGAAGGCGGGTCTAGTGCACGGGGACACCCGTACCGTACTGGGCGGCTCCCTGGCCGAGCTGCTCAACGAATACGACGTCAGCCGCCAACCGAGCCAGGAGGTGGTGGACTTCTACCGCGCCGGGCCAGCTGGCATCCGCACCACCAAGGCGTTCAGTCAGGATTGCCGCTGGCCCGAGCTGGATGTGGACAGAGCCGAGGGCTGCATCCGCTCGCTGGAGCATGCCTACAGCCTGGAGGGGGGCCTCGCCGTGCTCTCCGGCAACCTGGCTCTTGATGGCGCCATTGTAAAAACGGCCGGCGTGGATGACGAGAACCTCTGCTTCCGTGGCCCGGCCCGGGTATTCGAGAGCCAGGACACGGCAGTTGCCGGCATTCTGGATGGCACGGTCAAGGCCGGTGAAGTGGTAGTGATCCGCTACGAAGGCCCCAAGGGCGGCCCCGGCATGCAGGAGATGCTCTATCCCACCACTTATCTGAAATCCATGGGATTGGGCAAACAGTGCGCCCTGATCACCGATGGCCGCTTCTCCGGCGGCACTTCGGGTCTCTCCATCGGCCACGTCTCGCCCGAGGCGGCCTCTGGCGGCACTATCGGTTTGGTGGAAGATGGGGACATCATCAACATCAACATCCCGGCCCGCAGCATGGTGCTGGAGGTGGCCGACAGCGTGCTGGCCGCCCGCCGCGTTGCCGTGGAAGCCCGTGGCTGGAAGCCGCTGGACCGTCAGCGTCAGGTCTCCTTTGCCCTGCGCGCCTATGCCATGCTCGCCACCAGCGCCGACAAGGGCGCTGTGCGTGACCGCAGCAAGCTGGAGGAGTGATGATGAGCCTTTATCGTTTGCTCCGTGATGAGCCGGGCGCAGTATGTGCCCATCAATGCGAGACGGAGGAATAACTCATGGTCTCTGCGGCTGATTATCTACGCAAGGTGTTGCTCTCCCCCGTCTATGAGGCGGCGCGGGTGACTCCCTTGCAGACCCTTAAAAAATTGTCCGAACGGCTTGGCAACCATGTGGCGCTCAAGCGTGAAGACTTGCAACCCGTGCACTCCTTCAAGCTGCGCGGTGCCTACCACAAGATCGCCACCCTGACCCAGGAGCAGAAGGATCACGGCGTCATCGCCGCCTCTGCCGGCAACCACGCCCAGGGGGTCGCCCTGTCGGCGGCCAAGCTCGGCATCAAGGCCATCATAGTGATGCCCAAGACCACGCCGGACATCAAGATCGATGCGGTACGCCGCCAGGGCGGCAATGTCATGCTGTTTGGCAACAGCTTCGATGAGGCCTATGCCGAAAGCCGCCGCCTCTCAGAACTGGAGGGCTACACCCTGATACCGCCGTTTGACGACGTCGAGGTGATCGCGGGCCAGGGCACTATCGGCAAGGAGTTGCTGGAGCAGGATACCCACCTCACCCACGTCTTCGTGCCTGTGGGGGGCGGCGGTCTGGCCGCCGGTGTGGCTGTCTATATCAAGCAGCTGCTGCCGGACGTCAAGGTGATCGGGGTGGAAGCTGAGGGGTCCGCCTGCCTCAAGGCTGCCATGGCGGCAGGCGAGCCTGTCAATCTGGATCGGGTCTCGCTGTTTGCTGACGGTGTGGCGGTCAAGCGCATCGGCACAGAGACGTTTCGCCTCTGCAACCAGTATCTGGACGAAGTGGTGACTGTCTCCAACGACCAGATCTGCGCCGCGCTGAAAGACATCTTCGACGACTGCCGTGCCATTGCCGAACCTTCCGGCGCTCTGTCGCTGGCGGGGCTCAAAGCCTACAGCGAGCGGGAACAGGTCAAGGGCGGGCGGATGGCGGCCATTCTGTCGGGGGCCAACGTCAACTTCCATAGCCTGCGTTATGTGTCGGAGCGCTGCGAGATCGGCGAGAAGCGTGAGGGCATGCTGGCGGTGACCATCCCCGAGCGCAAGGGGGCCTTTCTCGACTTTTGTCGCCAGCTTGGCCCGCGCATGGTGACCGAGTTCAACTACCGCTACTCGGATGCGGCTCAGGCGTCGTTGTTTGTCTCGGTGCGCCTGACTGGTGGCGACGAGGAGCTCGGCCAGATCATCGAGCAACTAGGCGGCAACGGCTATCCGGTAGTCAACATGACAGAGAGTGAGCTGGCCAAGAACCACGTGCGCTACATGATTGGCGGCCGCCCGGCCCGGCCCCTCGGTGAACGTCTCTACAGCTTCAAGTTTCCGGAGCAACCGGGCGCCCTGATGCGCTTTCTGGAGACCCTGGGCTGTCGCTGGAACATCAGCCTGTTCCACTACCGCAACCACGGCGCCGACTACGGTCGCGTGCTCTGCGCCTTCGAGCTGCCGGATGAGGACGTGGCCGCCTTCCACGACTACCTGCGCGAGATTGGCTACGGCTGGAAGGAGGTCAGTGACGACCCCGCCTACCGGCTGTTTCTGGCCAGCTGATACAGAGCGAAAAGCAGGAGGGAGGCGTTATGCCTCCCTCTTCTTTTTGGGCCTGTTTCTTGGGTCTATGGTGGCGACAGCGACATATTGGCTACCGGAAGATCCGAGTTTATGCAGCACTTTCAACGCACTATGACAATCCTCATTCACAGGGTCGTTTTCCCGTCTGGAATGTCGCCAGCTTCACACTCTTGAGTCCCTGGTCATTTGAGGCTGACAAGAGATGGGATAACCTGAGTGGCGGGGCCAGCTTGGCCCCATCAGGGAAGAGAGCGCATTGCGCGCCCACCACGACTTATTGCAGAGGCTTTCACCATGAATAAATCGATACTTGCCGCTCTGGTCAGCGGCCTGCTTGCGACGGGGGCCGTGCAGGCTGCCGCCCAGGACAATACCTGGTATGCCGGGGGCAAGGCCGGTTGGTCCAAGTACTTCGACGTCGACCAGAAGCAAGTGGTTTCGGATACCCTGGGGGCGCTGCAAAATACCGGCACCAGCAAGGATGCTCTCGGACTGGGTGCGTTTGCCGGTTATCAGCTCAACCCCAACCTGGGTTTCGAGTTCGGCTATGACTGGCTCGGCAAGTACACCTCGTCCGGTGAGCTGAGCGGGGTCAGGGTGGAGGGGGAAGCCAAGAGCCAGATGATCCAGGCCACCATGAAGATAGGGTTTCCGGTCAATGATGCGCTGGATCTCTATGGCCGGATTGGTGGTGGCTACGCCTGGACAGACAGCGAGCTGTCAGCCCGGACGGCGACCGATTTCATCAAGGAGACCGGCGACAAGCATGGCGCAGTTTTTGTCGGGGCTCTGGGCGCCGAATACGCTATCGACCGTGACTGGGCCGCCCGTCTCGAATATCAGTACACAACCCCGCTGGGAGATGCCTCCCTCGATCGTTCCGGCATAGAGATGGATAACGGTCTGCTTTCTGTGGGCATGCTCTATCGCTTCGGCCAGCACGGGAACGAGGTGGTGGCCCCTGCTCCGGCCCCCGCCGTGGAACCCACGCCTGCCGTTGTGGTGGCCCCCAAGACGTTCAGCCTGAGTTCGGATGTGCTGTTCGAGTTCAACAAGACCACCCTCAAGCCTGCTGCCAGTCAGGCGCTCGATACCCTGTTCAGCCAGATAGTGGCCGCCAATCCCAAGGATGGTGCCGCGACTGTGGTGGGGCATACCGACCGTATCGGCTCCGATGCTTACAATCAGGAATTGTCGGAACAACGTGCCCGCACAGTGGCCGACTATCTGATCGCCAAGGGACTGTTTGCCGACAAGGTGCGGGTGGAGGGGCGTGGCAAATCTTCCCCCGTGACCGGCAACAACTGCACCACTGGCTCCAGGCCCGCACTCATCGCCTGTCTGGCCCCGGATCGCCGGGTCGAGATCCACCTGGAAGGGGTCTCCCAGCCAGTCCAGTAACGGCATGGACGGGATAGCGAGATAACAAGGAGGGAGGCGCTACCTCCCTCCTTGTTTTATGTGGTTCTGAGCGGCCACAGCTTCAGCCGTTGAAAACCTTGGCCCAGCAGGATCAGCAGCAAGGCGCCCGGCAGCACTGTCTGCCACAGGAAGGGCCACTCCTGCCCCGTCATCAACACCAGCAAGGGATTGGCGCCAGCGGGGGGATGGATGAGATCCAGGCCTTGCATCAGCGCTATGGCCAGACCCACTCCCAATGCCAGCTGCAACTCCAGCGGCAAGGGGAGCCACTGCACCAGCAGTCCGACGCTGGTGGTCAGCAGATGGCCTCCGAGCACCTTGGACGGACGAGCCAGCGGGCTCGCCGGCAGTGAAAACAGCAGCACGCAGCTTGCCCCGAAAGGCGCCATGATCAGGGCCGTGTGCCAACTGACGTTCAACCAGCCCAGTATCCCGATCGCCAAGGCGGCCCCCAGCCCTGCCCAGAACGGGCCATACCATTTTTTCATCACGTATCTCTCTTGGTTTGTCTGACGTGATTAGGCACATTAGGTAGACAGATCGGTGTACTTCAAGGGATAAATCGTGAGTGAAAAGCGCCAACAGCTGATGGCAACCGCCTATCGCCTGTTCAATCGCCATGGTTTTCATGCAACCGGCATAGATCGCATCTGGGCGGAGGCGGGTAGTACCAAGCGAACCCTCTACCGCCATTTTCCGACCAAGGATGCCTTGATTGAGGCTGTACTGCTCTCCCGCGAGCAGGAGTTCTTCGCCCTGCTCGAGGGGAAGCTGGCAGGTCTGGAGGGGAGGGAGAGTCGATTGCAGGCTTTGCTTGACGGATTCGGGGAGTGGTTTGGTCGCAGTGATTTCTACGGTTGCAACTTCATCAATGCCAGCGCCGAATTTGCCGATCCGCGTCATCCGGTACGCAAGCTGGTGGTGGCGCACAAACAGACGCTGTTGAACTGGGTCAGGATGCAGCTCGGGTGCAGCATCCCGCAAGCCACCGGACTTTGTCTCTTGCTGGAGGGCGCCGTTGTGATGGCCCACAGCTATCAGCAGCCGCTGGCACTGGTGCAGGCCAGATCGCTGGCCCTGGCCTTGTTATGTGCCGATGATGATGCAACCGTGATCTGATATAGCCAATCGGTGTTAAGCCCCCGGTTGCAGCTGGTCGATAACTGACCAGATGTATAGCGCCGAGGGCGATCAGATGCGCATCGATCACTACGACCTCCAGGGGGAGGTACAACACCAGTATCAGCAGCTACAGACTCGCAAGGTACGTAATCTGGGGCCTGTCGCCCCGGTTGTGCCCGGGAATACGACAGCCGGTGAGGCCACCCCTGCTGCAGGTCCGGCTGCGGATCCTGTTGTGGAACGCGTGGTGGCGGAGCTGATGCGCTCAGCCAGAACGATCTCGACGCAAGGGGGGGCGGGTCAGCCAGGTGCCATGGGGACTGAGGGGGTACCCTCTCTGGTCAAGCCGGAAGCCGAGGAGACCAATCCAAATGACGGCCTGGATAACCGGCTGCGGCTGATCAAGCTGATGATAGAGGCCATGCTCGGCCACGAGATAGAGCTGCCCAAACCCATCAAGTCATCTGAAGGGGAGATAGAGGGCGTGGCCCAGGGAGAGGCCGCCCCTCAGGCAGCGGAGCCGGATCAGGCGGTGGAGGTGACCGACACTCTGCTGGAACAGGAGCAGCTCAATGTAGTGGCATCGGCCAGCGTGCAGACCAGTGACGGCCAGACCCTGCAGCTCGATCTCGGTTTTGTACTCGACTGGCGGCAGCTTGAAGTGAGTCAGCGCCGTACCACCCTCAATGCCCTGAAAGACCCGCTGGTGCTCAGTCTGGATGGCAAGATAGCCGATCTGACCGAGGCAAGGGTCAACTTCGATATCGATCAGGATGGCAAGGATGACAGCCTGCCGGGTTTGAGCGAAGGCAGCGGTTTCGTGGCGCTGGATCGCAACGGCAACGGCGCCATAGACGATGGTGGCGAGCTGTTCGGTGCCCGTTCCGGCAACGGTTTTGGTGAGCTGGCGGCGCTGGATGAAGATGGCAACGGCGTACTGGATGAACGAGACAGCCACTTCTCTGCCCTGCAGTTCTGGCACCCGGACCATGCTCCCATCGCCCTGGTGGAGCTGGGAATAGGTGCCATACTGCTGCGCCCCCTCGATACGCCCTTCAACCATCTGGGGGAGAGCGGCAATCAGGGGGTCTTGCGCCAATCCGGCCTCTACCTCACCGAGCAGGGCAAGGGGGGCTGGGTGCAGCAGATCGATCTGCGGGTCTGAACCCGGACCTAGGCTGACGAATCGCGGGATCGCGAGTCACCACTTCTGGCAAGTCGCCGCCAGCGCTTGAGCAATATACGAACTGGTTTAGTTCAGCTCGGTGGGGTCTATATCCAGACTCCAGCGCACCTTCTTGGTCTCGGGCCAGCCGTCCAGCTCCTTGACCGCCCAATCCATCAGTTGTGCCAGCGGGGCCCGGTTCGGCCCCTGCACCAGCAACTGCATCCGGAACTTGCCCGCCTTGCGTTCCATGAAGCCGCTGATGGGCCCCAGCACCTGCACGTGGGGGTAACGGGCGCTGCGCAGCGTATCTGCGAGGCGAGCGAGAAACAGCTGAACCTCGTCACGGCCATTGGCCTCGGCCCGAAACAGCCCCTGATAGCTGAACGGTGGCAACCCCAGCAGGTGGCGCTCTTTCAGCGCCGTGTCGGCGAAGTGGCCGTAACCGTTCTGGGTCAGATCCTGCAACAGGGCATGTTCCGGGTGGTGGCTCTGCAACACCACCAGACCGGGCTTGCTGGCACGACCTGCGCGACCCGCCACCTGGGTGTAGAGCTGGGCCAGCTTCTCGGCGGCACGAAAATCGGCGCTGAACAGGGCGCCATCCACATCCAGCAGACCCACTAACGTCACATCCGGGAAGTGGTGGCCCTTGGCCAGCATCTGGGTGCCGATCAGGATCTTGTACTTGCCCGCCTTGATGTCGCCGAGATGGGTCTCCAGCTCCCCCTTGCGGCGGGTGTTGTCTCTGTCGATGCGCACTACGGGGTATTGGGGGAAAACCGTGGTGAGCAGCTGTTCCAGCTGCTCGGTGCCGACTCCCGAGCCGATCAGTTCGTTGCTGCCGCACTCGGGGCAGCTGTGGGGCAGCGGGCGCACGCTGTCGCAGTGATGGCAGTGCAGGCGACGCCCTGCCTGATGCCAGGTGTACCAGGCGTCACAGCGCTCGCAGGCGGCGCTCCAGCCACACTGGTGGCAGATCAGCGAGGGGGCATAGCCGCGCCGGTTGAGAAACAGCATCACCTGGTTGCCGGCCACCAGGTGCTCCGCCATCAGCTGCTCCAGCTGGGGGGAGAGCCCGGCCTGCAGCCGAACGCTCTTGATGTCCAGGATCACCTGACGGGCGGTCTGGGCGTTGCCGGCGCGCCGCGTCAGGCTGAGGTGGTGATACTTGCCGGTTCTGGCGTTGTGCAGCGTTTCCAGCGACGGGGTGGCCGAACCGAGCAGTATGGGAATGCCGGCGCGATGGGCCCGCATCACGGCGAGATCCCGAGCGTGGTAGCGAAAGCCGTCCTGCTGCTTGAAGGAGCCGTCGTGTTCCTCGTCGATGATGATGATGCCGAGGTTCTTGAACGGGGTGAAGACGGCGGAACGGGTCCCTATCAGGATGGCGGCGCCGCCATCGCGGCAGGCGAGCCAGGCATCCAGCCGCTCCCTGTCATTCATGGCGGAGTTCATCGCCACCACGGGTACCTTGAAGCGACGGCGGAAGCGATTGATGGTCTGGGGGGTCAGGCCGATCTCCGGCACCATCACCAGCGCCTGCTTGCCCGCCTTGAGCAGGGGTTCGAGAATGCTGAGGTAAACCTCTGTCTTGCCTGACCCTGTGATGCCATCGAGCAGGAAGGCGCCGAACTGGTCGCTCTGGCAGGTGACGGCGGATACCGCCAGCGCCTGCTCGCTGTTGAGGCGCAGCCCTTCTCCCGCGTCAAAGTGCGTCGCCCAGTCACCATCATGACTCGGCTCCAGGCTGCGTTTCTCCAGCAGGCCCTTCTTCTCCAGCGCCGTGAGCGCCGCGCTCTGGATCTCCTCCTGCTTGAGGGCGGACGGGGTTTGCGGCCCCTTGCGCAGCAAGGCGAGGGCCTGTTGTTGCTTGGCAGCCCGCTTGAGCTCATTGAGGTCCATATCCATCCCGGCTTGCGTGGCAAACCAGAACTCCAGCTCACGATAGGCAGCTGGCTCCCCCTTGCGTACCAGCACCGGCAGAGCGTGGGGCAGCACCTCTCCCAGCGGATGCTGGTAGTAGTTTGCGCTCCAGTTCATCAGTGCCAGTATGTCCGGCCCCAGCACTGGCGTGCTGTCGAGCACCCTTTTCAAGGGTTTCAACTTGGCTCGAGGCACCTGGCTCTCGGCCGGATGGTCGACCACCAGCCCGACCAGCGTCTGGGGGCCAAAGGGGATCTCGACCCGACAGCCGGGCTCAGGCAGGGGCAAGGGAGAGAGATAGTCGAAGTGACGGCGTAACGGTACCGGGACAGCGACACGAACCAGATCCAGCATTTGGGAAGAATTCACCAGGGATTGCCTATTTTTTCTGCGAAGCCACTTGCCTGATCTCAGGCATTTCCTATATTATTCGCAGCCTTTGAAACTGTGTTCAACAATCGTGTGGTGTCCGACAGAAGATCGGATAGCGACACGGCCTGATAATTGAGGTTGTCCATGAAAGCTGGTATCCATCCCGAGTACGTAGCCATCACCGCCAAGTGCTCTTGCGGTAACGTCATCAACACTTTCTCTACCATGGGTAAAGATCTGAACCTGGACGTGTGCTCCGCATGCCACCCGTTCTATACCGGCAAGCAGAAAGAAGTTTCTAGCGGCGGCCGTGTAGACAAGTTCAACAAGCGTTTCGGTGGCTTGACTGCCAAGAAGTAATCTTACTTCTGAAGAATTCTGAAAAAGGCGCCCATCGGGCGCCTTTTTCATTGGTCGACGTTTTGTATTGAACCGGTTTGCCCTATGGTGTTGGCTCAATCAAGGGAGATGCATGTCTGTCGATGACAGCACCTGCATGGTGAGCATGAACAATACGGGAGGAGTGCCAATGCGAAATTGTCTGGTGATGGGGGCCGCGGGTTATATCGGTTCCTATCTGGTCCCTCACCTGCAAGGGCTGGGTTATCGGGTGATCGCTGGCGCTCGTCGCCCCTGCCGCCTGCCGCAGGGCGTGGAGTTTCGCTTTGCCGACAGCCTCAAGCCCATCACACTGCTGCCTGCGCTGGCGAATATAGACACCGTCTTCTATCTGGTCCACGCCATGGGGGCTGGCGCCGATTTTCACCGGCTGGAGCAGCAGGGAGTGAAGAACTTTGCCGCTGCCGCCCGCGCCGCCGGGGTGCGCCGCATCATCTATCTGGGTGCCATTCAGCCCGAGCAGTGCAACAGTCGCCATCTCAACTCCCGCCGCTATTGTGGTGAACTGTTTCGTGACTCGGGTGTGCCGACGGTGGAGCTGCGCTCCGGCATCATCATAGGGCCGGGCTCGGCTGCCTTCGAGGTGATGCGGGATCTGGTGTTCAACCTGCCCATGATGGTGACTCCCAAGTGGGTGCGCTCTCGCACGCCCCCAATCGCCCTCTCCAATCTGTTGCACTATCTGGGCGGGCTGGTGGAAGTTGAGGGAGTCGATGGCCAGGTGCTCAATGCCGTTGGCCCCGAGCTGCTCAGCTACCAGCAGCAGTTGCAGAAGTTTGCCGCCCATATCGGCAAGCGCTGCCCCATTATTCCCATCCCCTTCCTGAGCCCCAAGCTTTCCGCTTGGTGGCTGCAATTCGTCACGTCTGTGCCGCAGCCGGTGGCCAAGGCGCTGGTGGGTGGCCTCAAGCACGATATCCCTGCCGATGATGGCCCGCTGCGGGCCTTGCTGCCCCAGACACTGCTCAGTTTTGACGATGCGCTGGCGGAGAGTCTGGCGCTTGAGCAGAAGCTCGGGGCCGAGCAGCAGGGGGAGGAGACGCCGCTGGGCTTGCGCTGGCGCCATCCCGAGTACGGCTTCTATGACCGCACCGCCAGCGGGGAGGCCATCTGTCTCGCCTCGCCAGAGGTGGTGTGGCAGGTGTTGCAGCAGTTGGGGGGGGAGCAGCGCTACTTCTACATGAACGAGCTGTGGGTGGTGCGCGAGTGGATGGATCACCTGATCGGCGGCCCGGCCCGTACCCGTGGTCGCACCAACCCGGATCGCTTCGTGAAGGGGGACATGCTGGACTCCTGGCAGATCCTGGGGGTGGACGAAGGGCGCAGGCTGGATCTGCTGTTCAACATGAAGGCGCCCGGGGTGGGGCGACTGGCGTTCAATATCCTGCCGGAGGAGTCGGGCCTGACCCGGATCAGGGTCACCGCCCACTGGCATCCCCAGGGGGCCTGGGGGCTGGCCTACTGGCTTGCCATGCTGCCGTTTCATCTCTTCATCTTTCAGGGGATGACGGAGGCCATCGCCAGACAGGCAGAAGCCAAAGCAGGCATCCCTGTGATGGGGTGAAACCATATCTATAACTAAATGGGTATTCATGGTTAGCATGACATGCTAATTACTGAATTATCATTGGCCGCCTGCAATACTTTCCTCTGTGAAAGGCTGGCGGTTTTCTTTATGATCCCCAGCCCTCGCCTGTCGCGAGCCAATGCACCACATCATTCACTTCCGTATCGGGGTCCCCCATGTCCGATCTGCGTCAACAAGCACTCGATTACCACGCTCAGCCCGTGCCGGGCAAAATTGCCATCGCCCTCACCAAGCCCGCCGAGACAGCCCACGATCTGGCGCTGGCCTACAGCCCGGGTGTGGCCGAGCCGGTGCGCGAGATCGCCGCCAATCCCGATGATGCCTACCGCTACACCGGCAAGGGCAACCTGGTGGCCGTCATCTCCAACGGTACCGCCATACTGGGGCTGGGCAACCTGGGCCCGCTGGCTTCCAAGCCGGTGATGGAGGGCAAGGCCCTGCTGTTCAAGCGCTTCGCCGGCATAGATGCCATCGACATAGAGGTGAAGCACGAGACCAGCCAGCAGTTCATCGACACTGTGGCGGCCATCGCCGACACCTTCGGTGGCATCAATCTGGAAGACATCAAGGCGCCGGAGTGCTTCGAGATCGAAGAGGCGCTGATCGCGCGCTGCGACATTCCCGTGTTCCATGATGACCAGCATGGCACCGCCATCGTCACCGCCGCCGGTCTGCTCAATGCGCTGGAAGTGCAGGGCAAGCGCATCGAACAGAGTCGCATCGTCTGCATGGGGGCGGGGGCTGCGGCCACTGCCTGCATGGATCTGCTGATCAAGTGCGGCGCCGCGCCACACAACATCTTCATGCTCGACCGCCAGGGAGTGATCCACACGGGTCGTACCGATCTCAATCAGTACAAGCAGCGCTTTGCCAACGATACGCCGCTGCGCACCCTGATGGATGTGATTGAAGGGGCGGATGTGTTTGTCGGTGTGTCCGGTCCGGATGTGCTGCCCGCCGAAGCGGTGGCCCTGATGGCCCCCAATCCGGTCATCTTTGCCTGCTCCAACCCGGATCCCGAGATCAAGCCGTCCCTGGCCCACTCGGTGCGTGATGACCTCATCATGGGTACGGGCCGCTCCGATTATCCGAACCAGATCAACAATGTGCTCTGCTTCCCCTTCATCTTCCGCGGCGCGCTGGACGCCCGCGCCAGCCGCATCAACGATGCCATGAAGATAGCCGCGGTCGAGGCGATCCGCGGTCTGGTGAAGGAGCCCGTACCGGCCGAGGTGCTGACCGCCGCAGGGGTGAGCGCGCTTTCCTTCGGCAAGGACTACGTCATTCCCAAGCCGATGGATGCCCGTCTGCTGCCACGGGTGGCCCGTGCCGTGGCGCTGGCGGCGGTCGCCTCAGGCGTGGCGCGCGTCGCTCTGCCGGCAGACTACATGCTGGAATAAGTCTGCGGCGCCATGCCGATCACGACAGAAGGGGCCCCATCATGGGGCCCCTTTTTGTTACGGGAAGCTTGATGCGTCGTTATTTGGTCTTGGGAGCGACCTTGACGGCCGGTGCCTTGGCATGAGTGGCCTTGTGGTGCTTTTTCACCACCTTGGTCTGGGTCGCCTGAGGGGCGGCTGCCTTGGTGGGGGTGGCTGCCATGGTGAAGCCTGAGGTCAGGGCGAAGACAGCGGCCAGGCTCAGGGGGATCAGCTTGTTCATATTCCAGTTCCTCATTCGGGTTGATGACATGGAGCCTTTCTCCATGACTTCATCCTAGGGCTGTTCCGCTGGCGGTTCAGTGAGTGGCTGGTGACGGTTTGTATCCAAATGTACAGGCAGCCTGAGGCAGAAGCGGGCGCCGACTGCACTGGGCAGCAACTGCACCTCACCACAGTGGTGGCGGGCTATGCTGCGCACTATGGCTAGGCCGAGACCGGCGCCGCCGGTACGGCGATCCCGACTTTGATCCAGCCGCATGAAGGGCTCGAAGATCTGGGGCGCCAGCGCCGGATCTATGCCGGGGCCGTCGTCGGTCACCTCCAGCAGATAGTGATCCTGCTGCTGGCTCATGGCGAGGGTCACCCGGCTGGTGGCGTGGCGCAGGGCGTTGCCGATGAGGTTCTCCAGCGCCCGATCCAGCAGGCGGGGATCGCCGCGCCAGGGCAGGGGATGGGTGGGACACACCAAGTCGAGTCGTTTTTCTGGCCGCAGCGCCTGCCAGTCCGGTAGGCGGATGCCGGCCCAGCTGGCCAGCTCCAGCTCGCCGCATTGCAACGGCAGCTCGGGACGATCCAGCCTGGCGTAGGTGAGCATCTCCTCGATGAGGGCGTCCAGTGCCCCCAGATCGCGCTCCAGCCCCTGTTGTTCCGCTGCCGATGGTTGCGGGTCCAGCATGGCGAGCCGGTAGCGCAGCCTGACCAGCGGGGTGCGCAGCTCGTGGGCGATGGCATCGGTCAGCTGTTTGCGACTGGCCAGCATGGCTTGCAGCTGCTCCGTCATCTGATCGAAGGTGCGTCCCACCCGGTCCAGGCTGCTGCCGGGCGGCAGGCCGGTGCGGCTGGAGAGATCCCCGTCACCAACCCGGCGGGCGGTTTGTTCGAGACGTTGCAGGCCACGCCAGTGCGGGCGCAGCCAGAGCAGGATCGGCAGACCGAGGGAGAGACCTATGGCCAGCAGCAGCCCCACATCGACCCAGTGCAGCTCGTGCAGATAGGAGAGATAGGGCACTGGGCCGACGATCAGCACCTGATCGGTGCCCGGGATGCGCTGCAGGAAGGTGTCATCCCCCTCGACGATGACTATGTTGCCCGCCTCGAGAAAGGCCTGATCCTCCTTGGCCAGCGGCTGGTTGGCGAGGGCGCCGATCTGCAGCGGCAGGGTGAGCTGGCGACTCTGCTCCGCCATGCGCACGGGCCAGCGCTCTGGCGGCAATCTCGCCAGTTCGCCGGTGAGCAGGCCGAGGGAGCCTTGCATCATCCGCTCCAGATAGCGGTCGCCCGCCCGCTCGGCGCTGACCTGATAGACGATGCCGACCAGCAGTATGGCCAGGGTGAAACAGCCGATCAGCAGCAGGTAGAACTGGATAAACAGGCGGCGCATGGGATCCCTCATCTTTCCTGAATTGCGTCGTTGCCCCTCATCCTCCGCAGGGGAGAAGGGAGCATCAACATCATTCGGTGGCTGCTTATTCCCAGGCGTGGGGCACCAGCAGATAGCCTTTCTGGCGCACCGTCTTGATGCGGGTCGGGTTGCTGCTGTCATCCCCCAGCTTGCGGCGCAGGCGGGAGATGGCCACATCCATGCTGCGATCCTGGCCGTCGTAGTCGCGGCCACGCAGGCTGCGAAACAGCGCCTCCCGTCCCAGGATCTGGCCCGCATGGCAGGCCAGCTCCCACAAGAGGTCGAAGTCGGCGGTGGAGAGGGGGATGCTGTCGCCATCGAGCCGAACGTCCCGACCCGGCCCGTCGATCCGCAAGCGGCCGAACTGCAGGCGCTGGGGCGGCGTATTGGCCACTGCTGCTTGCGGTGCCTGTCCCTGCTGGCGGAACTGGACCCGCAGCCGGGCCAGCAGCACAGGGGGCGGCGTTGTCTTGAGGATGTAGTCGTTGGCACCCAGCTCCAGACTCAGGATCTGGTTCATGTCGCTGTCGAGGGAGGTGAGCATGACGATGGGGCCCTTGAAGCGTGGCCGCAGATCCCGGCACAGGGAGAGACCATCCTGCCCAGGCAGCATGATGTCGAGCAGCACCAGGTCTGGTTGCTCGGCTTCGATTCTGGCAAGTGCCATGTCGCCTCTGGGCTCCAGCAGCACGTCGATGTCGTGGCGGGCAAGCCAGCTGCTGATGAGCTGGCCTATTTCGGGATCATCTTCAACAAAAAGAATGCGTTGCATTGTGGCGTGACACCCTGGCAGTGGCGCGGATGCGCGCCTGCCAGCATAACGGCTCCCCGCGTGGCATGCACCGGGATAACTAATCAAACAGGGCCCTTGGGCCCTGTTGTCATGCCGGTCGTGGAGACCTGCCGAATCAGCCTGTCTTGCGCTTCAGGTAGACCCCGGCTTCCATGTGATGGGTCCAGGGGAACTGGTCAAACAGGGCGAAGCGGGCGACTTCGTGGGTCTCGCCCAGCACCGCCATGTTGGCCTGCAGTGTCTCAGGGTTGCAGGAGATGTAGAGGATGTTGTCGTACTCCTGCACCAGTTTGACAGTGGCATCGTCGAGACCGGCGCGGGGCGGATCGACGAAGATGGTGTTGCACTGGTAACTTTTGAGATCGACTCCCTTGAGGCGGTTGAACTCCCGCTCGCCGCGCATCGCCATGGTGAACTCTTCGGCCGACATGCGCAGTATGATCAGGTTGTCGACGCCGTTGGCGGCGATGTTGAACTGGGCGGAGTCGACGCTCGGCTTGGCAATCTCGGTAGCCAGCACCTTGCGGAAATTCTGGGCCAGCGCGATGGAGAAGTTGCCGTTGCCGCAGTAGAGCTCCAGCAAGTCCCCTTCGCTCCCCCTGGTCACATCCAGCGCCCAGCCCAGCATCTGCTCATTGATGGCCGCGTTGGGCTGGGTGAAGCTGTTCTCCACCTGCTTGTAGGTGAGCTGGCGGCCGGCCACGTTGAGCTGCTCGATGACGAAGTCATCGCCCAGACATATCTTCTGCTTGTGGGCGCGGCCAATCAGCCGCAGGTCGAACCCCTGAGCCCGCAGATCGGCTTGCAGCGTCTCGGCGGCTTGCTGCCATTCGGCTTCGAGTTTGCGATGGTAGAGCAGGCTCACGATGATCTGGCCGGATTGGGTCGAGAGGTAATCGATCTGGAACAGCTTGCGACGCAGCACAAAGTGCGGGCGCAGCCCTGCCAGCAGCACCGGCATCAGCTGGTTGATCAGAAGGCTGGCGGTGGGGAAGTGATCGACCCGGATGATCTCCTTGGTGGCCTGGGCATACATGCAATGGAAGAGGTCATCCCCTTCGTGCCAGATGCGAAATTCGGCGCGCATCCGGTAATGCTCGGCGGGTGAGGTATGCACCTCCAGCGCGGGAGGATTGAAGCCGGCAAACAGCTGGGTGAGTCGCTCGCGCTTTTCGTCGAGCTGGGCCTGATAGTCGGCGGGGGTCCGCAGGGCCTGGGAGTCGGCGCCAGCTTGCTGGATTTGGGTCATGATATACCTCACATGCACACCGGCAGAGCCGGGTCGAAATCGGGGGGAAGGCAGCAGGCCACCCAAAGGGGCCCGATTTTAAAAGCCAGCCGCAGATTGTCCAGTATTTTGTGGTCAAGAAGTGTTCAGTCAGGCCGATACCTGATCTACAGGCATGGTGGGAGGACACATTATGCAAATCGACGGCGTGGGCTCAGCCCAACCCAAGGGAGTGGGCGTTTCGCCCAAGGCACCCCAACAGGCACAAGAGAAGCAGGCCAGCAGCGGGGAAGAAGTCTCCTTGCACCAACCGCCCAAGTGGGCGCAGGTACTGGTACAGCAGGCGTTGCAGTTTGCGCTGGAGATCAACGGTCAGCGCTATCAGGCGCCCAAGGCAAAAGAGCCGGAGGTGGTCACCCCCGAGACCCTGTTCGACTTCCAGTCGGTGGCAGACAATGTGTTGCAGTTCATCACAGGCCGGCTTGGCGCCGCCCGTGCGGACGGCAAGTCCGATGATGACCTGACCGAAATGATGGAACAGGCCCGCAAGGGCGTGGACATGGGATTTGGTGCCGCCAGGGAGCAGCTGGGTGACTGGGCCACCGAGAACGAAGACATCAAGACCGGCATCGATCAGAGCTACAAGCTGATCCAGGACGGGCTTGAGGAGTTCGAAAAAGAGTTCTTTGGCAAGGTCTCCACCACCGAGATGGGAGCGGCCGAGATGGCCAGCCGTCAGCAGGGATACCTGGAGATCCAGACCAAGGATGGGGACAAGGTGGTACTGCGTTTCAACGACAGCTGGCAGGTCAAATCCGAGAACAGCGAGAGCGGCAGTCAGTTCAGCCTCAAGTCGAGCCAGAGCTTCAGTTTCTCGCTGGAGGGGGATCTCAGCAGCGACGAGATGGATTCCATCGGCAAGCTGATCAAGGGAATCGACGATCTGGCGGGAAACTTCTTCTCCGGCAATTTCGAGGACCTGTTGAAGAAGGCGGGCGAGCTGAAGCTGGATGACAGCCAGCTGGCCTCCTACTCCCTCAAGCTCAAGCAGAGCGTCAAGCTGAGCCAGACCTACCAGGGGGCCAGCTCCCTGCAGGATCTCCTCAAGCCGCTGGCGGATTACCTGCCCAAGCTGAATCAGGTACAGCAACAGGCGGATACCCTGCTGCCGGAATCGCAACAACAGGCACTGACCCCTGCGGTGCTGGCGGCCCGTGGCCAGACCGAACCGGCTCAGGTGAACAGCTTTACCAGCTTCAACCAGCGGATGCTGGAGGCGCTGCGAATGATAGGCCAGTTCCAGCCTGCGACCGAGCCCGCCAGCAAGAGCGTCTGAGCCGCCATCGCCAGGTTCAAGCCATAAGCTGCCGTTTGCCAGCTCCTCCGGGGGCTGGCAAACTGGCTCTTTTCCCAATCCGGTCAGCCCATGAACCCGAATCCCAAGAAGCCCAGAGACAAGCGCGAGCTCTGCTACCCCTTCATCTTCGAAACCCAGTTCCAGTGTGATTACGAGATAGCCACCGACGAGCTTTGCTGTCAGGTGGGGGCCGTGCTTGCCCAGCTGCCTTCGGAAGAGAAGACCCGCGAGATGGTGGCCGACCTGGGGGCCCTGCAGCGACTCATCTACAACCTCAACGGTTCGGTACGGGGCAAGCTCGGTATTTTTGAAGAGGATCTGGCGTGGTTGAAAACGCGGTATGACCACTACAACGAGGCGAGCCGCGGTCGGGTCACGGGTTTTGTCTTGCCTCGTGGCCCGCAGCCCATCCCCACCCTGCACCTGTGCCGCTGCGGCAGCAAGAAGGTGGTTCGCCTGCTGGTGCGCCTCGAAGAGAGCGGCGTCCGCTTCGATCCCATCCTCTATCGCTTCGCCAACCTGCTGGCCAACTTCTTCTTCGTGCTGACCGTCTTCCTCAAGCAGTTGTGGCAAGTGGAAGAAGTGCCCTACGTCAGTATCAATTACTGACCAAGTGGCTGAAAAGGCTTTTATTTTTCTGGAAGATAAAAGACGATCCAGCCATGCCATTGCAATCTGGATGGCGCCGATAGCGGAGCGGGGGAAGTCATGACGACGATTCATCTCAGTGGCAGTTCGTTTTTGATGCCGGGCAATCTGGCCTGGCGGTCGTTGGCTGCCCATGGCGAGGTGCAGGTCGCGCCCCATGGGCAGTGGCTGCAAACCCTGATGAATCCATCTGAAGCGGTTGCCCCCCAGACTCACATCATCATCTGGCTGTGGGAAGATCTGGTGCCGGCACAGACGCTGGTAGCGTGGAGCGGTTTGGCACAAGAGGCGCAACAGCTGGCTGTGGCCGCCTTCGTCGCATCACTCTGTCAGCCCCTGCAACAGCGTTTGCAGCGTCGGCCGCAGGATCATCTGCTGGTCGGGGTCTGCAGTCGTTCCCCTGTCTCCGTATTTGGCGCGGCGCCCTCAGCGCTTGCCTGTCTGGCCCGTGAATGTGAGCGTCAGCTTGTCCATTTGCGGCAGCAGCATCTCGGCCTGGATGACCTGCATTTGCCACTCTGGTTGCAACAGCAGGGTCGCCACCACTGTTTCGACAGCCGCAATCACTATCTGATGTCCTGCCCCTTCTCCATGGCCGGGTTGGCCAGTCTGGCGCAGTGGATTGCCCCCTTGCTGCAGCGGCTGCACAGGCCAGCTCACAAGGTGCTGGTGCTCGATTGCGACAATACCCTCTGGGGTGGCGTGGTCGGCGAAGATGGCGTGGGTGGCGTCCTGCTGGGGCAGGATGGGGTGGGGCGCCTCTATCAAGCCTTCCAGCAGGCGGCCATTTACTGGCATGGGCAGGGCGTCATATTGGCGCTCTGCTCCAAGAATCTGGCCGACGATGTGTGGCGGCTGTTCGATCAGCACCAGGGCATGGTGCTTGAGCGCCAGCACATAGCCGCGGCCGAGATTGGCTGGGAGCCCAAGTCCGCCGGCCTGCGGCGCCTGGCCGCGCGGCTCAATGTGGGGCTGGACAGTCTGGTGTTCTGGGATGACAGCGAGCTGGAGCGTGCCGAGGTGCGTGCCAATTGCCCCGAGGTCACCGTCATCACGCCCCCCGCCGAGATCTGGGGTTGGCCCGATGCGCTGATGACGCTCGCCGAGCTGCAAAGCCGCCACCAGAGCCGGGATGACGGCTTGCGCCAATGCTCCTATCAGGCACAGGCAGAGGCGAATGCAGAGCGCCAGCAACTGGGCGACGAACAGGCATTCTTGCAACAGTTGGGGCTGCGGGCGAGCTGGCAGCCGCTCTCCCAAAGCAACCAGCTGCGGGCCGAGCAGCTGAGCCAGAAGACCAACCAGTTCAATCTCTCTGCCCGGCGTTATAAGGCGGGTGAACTGGCACAGCTTGCCAGTACGCAGGGCGAGGTCTGGCTGGCCTCGTTGCAGGACAAGTTTGCCGATCACGGCATGACGGCCCTGCTGGTGCTACGCCCCCTCAATGAGGAGGCCGTGCTGCTCGATACCCTGGCCATCAGCTGTCGGGTGCTGGGGCGAGGCTTCGAACACTGGCTGCTGGCGCAAGTGGCTGCCCGACTGATGGCAAAAGGCGTTGACCAACTGGTGATAAGCATGGTGCCCACGGATCGCAACCAGCCGGCGCGGGATTTTCTGGCGACCCTGCCGACCCGGCCGATAACCACTCCAGCGGGATTGACGCCGCTGGCGGACGAGATGTTCCTCTGCCTGGATCTCCCCTCTCTTTCTCTCCCGTTTCTGGAGTTTTATGCCAATGAATGACCTCATCGCGCTGGTTCGCCAGCAATTTCCCCAGGCCAGCATCAACGAGCAGGCCGCCCTTGGCCTCGGCAGCTTTCCTGAGTGGGACTCTCTGGGACACTTCAATCTGCTGCTGCTCATCGAGCAGCACTTTGCCGTGCGGTTCGAACCGCAGGAGCTGGCCGAGCTGAAGAGCCTGGCCGATATCAGACAGGCTCTGCAGCGCAAAGGGGTTGCCGAGTGAAGCAGGCCATCGAACAGGCGCTGAGCGAACTGGGGATCCCCAAGGGGAGCGCCCTCATGGTGCACTCGGATGCCATGGTCGTGGCCCAGTTTCTTGGTATGGGCAATGCCCAGGGGATAGCCACCTTTTGGACCTGCCTAGAACAGTGGCTGGCGGGGGATCTGCTGGTGCCGGCCTTCACCTACAGCCCAATGGCGGGTGAGTGCTTCGACCCGGCCCTCACTCCGAGCAAGGTGGGGCTGATGACGGAGGTGTTCAGGCAGCGTGACGGGGTGGTCCGCACACTGGATCCCATCTTCAGTTTTGCCATCAGTGGCCCCCATGGGGCCGAGCTGGTGGCCCGTGAGTGTCACGACTGCTTCGGTCAGGAGAGCCCGTTTGGCTGGCTGGCGGAGCAGGATGGCTGGTTGCTGGGATTGGGCTGTCACCCGGACAGGATCACCTTTACCCACTATGTGGAACAACGGCTGGCCGTGCCCTATCGCTACCACAAATTATTCGAGGGGCAGGTGTGTGTCGCCGGCGCTTTGCGCGACTGGCAGGCCGACTACTATGTGCGGGATCTGGCGCTGGCCAGCGAAATCGACCTCTCCCGGCTGGTGGCCCTGTTGCAGGAGAGGGGCGCCTGGCATCAGACCCTGTGCCAGCGGGTACCCGTCTGGGCCGTGTCCTGTCGCGATTTCATCCTGGCCGCCAGTGAACTGGTGGCGATGGCGCCATATGCCCTGATCCGTGCAGGAGGGGAATCCCATGCAGTTTGACCATATAGGTCTGGTGGTGCCGGATCTCGCCAGCGGTGAGGCCTATTGCCGGGAGGTGCTGGGGCTGACTCGCTTCTCGGTGGCGGTGGAAGATCCGTTGCAGAAGGTATGGGTGCAGTTCGTGCACGATGAGGACGGACTTTGCTATGAGCTGGTGGCGCCGGCGACAGAGGATAGTCCTGTGACCCAGGTGCTCAAGACCCGGCGCAACGTCATCAATCATCTTGCCTATCGGGTGCCCTGCCTCGCTGAGAGTGCCGCCAGACTGCGGGATCTGCGTCACCTTCCCCTTGGTCCCAGCCAGCCGGCCATCGCCTTTGGCGGTGCCCACGTCCAGTTTTTCCTGAGCCCCCTTGGCCATATAGTCGAATTGATCGAGGAGCCCGCATGACCTCTCCGCACAATACTGGCTACCTCCCTGTGGACTGGGATGATCAGGCTCAGCTGGGCGAGCAGCTGCATCGCCTGCTGACCCTGTTGTTCCCCCTCAACCGCAGTCTGACCGGTGATGGCGTGCGCCAGACTCTGGCCCTGATCCGCCAGCACTACCTCCCTGATCTGCAGATCAGGGAGGTGGCCAGTGGCACCCAATGTTTCGACTGGACAGTGCCCGATGAGTGGAACGTACAGCAGGCCTACATAGTGGGGCCGGACGGTCACAAGGTGGTGGATTTCAAGGATCACAATCTGCATCTGGTGGGCTACTCGGAGCCGGTGCGCTGCACCCTCTCCCTGGCCGAACTGCAGCCCCATCTGCACTCCTTGCCCGACATGCCGGATGCTATTCCCTATGTCACCTCCTACTACAAGCGTCGTTGGGGCTTCTGCCTGCCGCACAAGGTGCGCGAGGCGCTGCCGGAGGGGGATTATGAGGTGGTGATCGACGCCAGCCTGGCGCCGGGCTCGCTGACGTATGGCGAGTGGGTGCTGCCGGGAGAGAGCGAGCAGGAGATACTGCTGTCCAGCTACACCTGTCACCCCTCCATGGCCAACAACGAGCTGTCAGGCCCCTGCGTCGGTGTCTTCCTGATGGCCTGGCTCGCCTCCTTGCCAAAGCGCCGTTACAGCTATCGATTGATGCTGGTGCCCGAAACCCTGGGGGCCATCGTCTACCTCTCCCGCCATCTGGACCACCTCAAGCAGCACACCCTGGCCGGCTTCAACCTGACCTGCCTGGGAGATGAGCGCAGCTACTCCTTCCTGCCCTCACGCCAGGGCAACACGCTGGCCGATCGCATCGGCCGTCATGTGCTGGGCCACCTGGCGCCGGGTTACAAGGCTTACAGCTTCCTGGAGCGAGGCTCCAACGAGCGCCAGCTGTGCGCCCCCGGCATCGACCTGCCGGTCACTACCCTGATGCGCAGCAAATATGGCTGCTATGCCGAATACCACACCTCGCTCGATGATCTCTCGCTGGTGACCCCTGCCGGTCTGGCGGGAGGTTTCCTGGCACTGCGACGGGCCATCGAGTGTCTGGAGCTGGATGAGCGTTGCGAGGTGACCGTGCTGGGAGAGCCCCAGCTCGGCAAGCGGGGTCTCTATCCGGATCTGTCGACTCGCTATTCCGGTTGGCAGGTGAGGGAGATGATGAATCTGCTGGCCTACAGCGATGGCCAGCTGACCCTGTTCGAGATCGCCGAGACCATCAAGGTGCCTTTCTGGCGGGTGGTACCACTGGCCAGCATGCTGCTGGAAGCAGGGCTGCTGCGTCGCCTCAGCCTGCGGCCGGATTACTCGATCACCAGATAGGCCGGCCCCGGGTTGTGCGGGGTGCGGCGGATGGCGTAGCGATCCAGCCCCAGCACCTCCTTGAGGGCCAGGGTTTCCCCCGGAAAGGCGGGCCAGTTCAGCTCATCGAAGGCCAGTACCGAACCCCTGGTGAGGTGCGGCGTGATGAGCTCGAGGCAGCGGCGGGTCGGTTCGTAGAGATCAAAGTCAAAATAGGCCAGCGCTATCATGGTTTCCGGCTGACGGGCCAGATAGGCGGGCAGCGTCTCGGTCACATCCCCCTTTACCAGCTCGTGCTTGACGATATGGCCCAGCGGACTTTCTGCTTCATGGGCGGCGAGCAGCTGCGCCAGATGTTGCTCATAGTCGGGTGTGACGCCATAGGCGCCCGGCTGGATGGCCGCATCCGATCCATCCTGCGGTGCGTGGGAGGGGAAGCCGCTGAAGGTATCGAATCCCACCAGCTTGCGATTGTAGTTGTAGGGCTCATACATGCCGCGAAACGAGGAGAAGAGTGCCAGGTTCTGACCCCAGCGGGTACCGAAATCCATGATGACGCCGTGTACCGGAATGATCTTCTGGTAGAGCTCATGCATGAACAGAATGCGGGAGAGCGACTGGCGCTTGAGGTAGAGGCCCAGATTGTTTTGCAGCTCGGCCGGGGGCAGCGGGCTGGCGCGCAATAGCTCGCTGAACGTCTGGCGACGAGACAGCTCCTCGTCGGAGGCATTGGAAATAGCCTTGATCATGAAACATCTCCTGCTGTGGTGGGGGCGGAAGGGGCTGTCAGGGTATGCACCAGCTCATATTCGAGGTAATCAGCCAGCCCGAGCCAGTCTTGCCGCTCCTGGCTGCGGAGCAGGGCGGCTATCAGCTCGGGGGGCAGGCTGCCCCGTGCGGTGAGGGCCTCTTGCAGCAAACCGGGCAGAGTCTGGCTCGCGGCAAGCGACTGCCCCAGTCTGAACTGGTGTGCCAGCGCCCTGATGCGGGTTGTCAGACTATCACTCATGATAGGTACTCCGGGTGGTAGCTGCAGCCCGCTATCTCGGCCCCTTCCCGGCTGCTGTTCCAGAAATGCACCTCGGGATGGCGCGCTATGTATCGTTCAAGTTCGGTGCGATAGGCGGAGAAGTTCGGGTTGGTCTTGACCCGGCGACCGTGCCCGTCGAGGGTCCAGCTGAGTGCCTGGCTGGCAGTGGGGCCGAGTGCGCCATCCGCCCATCCGGAGTGGGTTAGCTCGCCGGGGAAGGCAAAATCCGTTCCCAGCAGAGTGACCTGCTGGCAGCCCATCTGCACGGCAAGGTCGACGGCGGGATGGATCACGCTGCCGCCCGAGTGCAGGGTTCCCTTTGGGATCTCCTGCCTCAGCGTCTGGTACATGGGACTGCGGGAATAGGCTGCCTTGCGCGGCCCCTGCCAGGCCAGCAGGGCGGCCGTCGGCACAGTGGGGTAGTAGACCAGGGTAGTCTGGGCCGATTGGTCGGCGGGCAACCGGCTGCCGTGGATGGCATCATCTATGGTGACCACTATGTCTGGCCGGATGCCGTGGCGCAGCAGAAAGGCCAGCGCAGTATCGACGCTGATCAGCAGATAGTCCTGACGCCGTGTCTGCAACTGGGCCTGCAAGGTGGCCAGATTGGTTTGCAGGGTCGGGCCGCTGGCGACGATCAGGGCATGTTTGCCTCGTGCCAGCCCGAACAGGCTGGCCACGTCGCCATCGCTTGTCAGCAGCTCGCGGTTTTCGGCCAGCCGGCGGGTGACAGCCGGATGCTCGGCATCGAATCTGGCGCTGGCAAACGGCAGGTCTATCTCGCTCACCAGCCGGTCCCGGATACGGGCTGCGGCGTCTTCCACCAGCTGCAACTCGGGCGGCAGGGCGAAGAAGGGCAGACGGATCTCGCTCTCGTCCCCCGCCATCATCAGTTCGATCCTGGGGTCCGCCAGCCAGTCCTGCTGGTCCAGCAGCCGCAGTACCAGCGCAAACAGGGCGCCATTCATGATCTTCACTTCCAGCCGCTTGAGGCCGGTGCGGCCCAGCAGGGCGCGCGGCAGATCGCCGAGCCCGGTACCGTAGAGGTGCAGCACGGCCACCTCGGGCAGGCTGGCAGCCTGCAGCTCGGCCTCTTTCACCCTGTCATGACGACTGGTGAGCTGGATGCCGTCGATGCTGAGGGTCGAGCCCAGTCCTTCGGTCAGCTCGGCCTGGATGCTCTCCACATCCTGCGCCAGCAGACGGGGCCAGAGGGCTGGCCAGCGCTGGCTGATAAGCCTGCCGTGCTGGGCGAACACTTCATCACTCATCTTTGTCTATCCACTCCCAGCTCAGCGGCTGATTGGCTGTCATGTCGCGGCTGACCCGCTTGCCGATGAGTCGATCGTAATCGGCGGGAGGCAGGCCGAGGGCGGGGCGCACCGACTTGATGTGGGCGGCGGTGAGCGCCTCTCCGGCCGCAATATCTTTGACCAGATAGAGGGAGCGGCGAAAGGCGCGGTTGCCTTGCTCGCTCTGGGTGAGCTGGTAGTCGGCCACTCCGAGCGCAGCATGGGCGGTGTTGACCGAGGCAATGAGCTCGGTGAGTTCGGCAGGCTCCATTGAGAAGGCGCAATCCGGTCCGCCGTCGGCACGGGCCAGGGTGAAGTGCTTCTCGATGAGGGTCGCCCCGAGCGCGGTGGCGGCGATGGCGGTGGCCGAACCCAGAGTGTGATCGGAGAGCCCCACCTCGACGCCAAAGCGCTGGCGCAGCATGGGGATGGTGCGCAGGTTGTATTCGGCCGCGGGCGCCGGATAGCCACTGACGCAGTGCAGCAGCGCCAGCTGGCCGCTGCCATGCTTGAGCACCATCTCGACGGCGGCGGCGATCTCGGCCTCGTTGGCCATGCCGGTGGACATGATGAGCGGCTTGCCGGTCTGGGCGGCGTAGCGGATCAGGGGCAGGTCCACCAGCTCGAAGGAGGCAATCTTGTAGGCCGGGCAGTCGAGGGATTCCAGCAGATCCACGGCGCTGAAATCGAACGGACTGCTGAACACCGTCAGCCCCAGCTCGCGCCCCTTGGCAAACAGGGCCTGATGCCATTCCCACGGCGTGTGCGCCCACTCATAGAGGTCATACAGGCTGTGACCATCCCACAGGCCGCCGTGGATCTGGAACTCGGGCCGATCGCTTCTGAGGGTGATGGTATCGGGTCTGTAGGTCTGCAGTTTGACCGCACTGGCCCCGGCCGCCTTGGCGGCGGTCATGATGGCCAGCGCGCGTTCCAGGTTGCCGTTATGGTTGGCCGAGAGTTCGGCGATCACATAGGGCGCCTGCGCCGGGCCTATGGATTTAAGGGCGATCTGCATCTGTGGGCTCCTGTGCCAAGTTGCCAGCCTTGCGGCGCCGGCTGCCAGGGGGCAGGGGGCGCTATCTTGGGTGGCTCGGCAAGATAGAGGGGAAATTGGGAGAAAATTGTTTGCAAGCGATGTGCCAGCTCTTGCCATTGCTGTGGCGTGAGTGACGGATGGGCCTGCCATACCAGATGTGGGCCGCACAGGGTCAGGGTAAGCAGAAGTTTGTCATCCTGCTGGAACCGCCACTGCTGGCCGTCAGGTATCAGTTGATAATCGGGTTGGGGCAGCAGCCAGGCGGTGAGGCGATCCAGCCCCAGGCCATCCACCTGTTGCTGGCCGCGCTGGCGATAGTCATCAGCCTGTCGCTCCAGTTGCTGCAAGGCCTGCAGGAGCCGTGCCGGCTCGGCCAGCTCGCCCAGCGTCAGCCGTTCGGCCAGCTGGAAGCGGGCTATCACTTCGTCGTTGAACTGCTGGTTGTCGACTATGGGCACCGCCAGGGTCGGCAAGCCGAGACAGGCCCGCTCCCAAGTCATGCCGCCGGCAGCGCCGATGGCGAAGTCGTGCTGATTCATCAACTGCGCCATCTGATCGCTCTGGCGCAGCAGCACGATCTTGAACTCGGACAGCTCTGCCACCCTCTGCTCCAGCTCGGGCCAGAAGGGGTTGGCGCCGCCTGCCACCAGGGTCCACTGGATGGTTCGCGCCCACGGCAAGCGGGCCAGACTGTTGAGGGTAGTGAGGCAGGCACCGGCCGGGTCGGCGCCGCCGAAGCAGATGAGCCCTCGCTGCCACTGGCTGGTTTGTTGACGTGCCAGTTGGCGACAGGCAGGCCGCAGCAGGGCATAGTCGGTGCCAAGCAATAGTCGGCAATCGGCCGGGATCAGCGGTTGGTAATCGGCGGCTGTGCGCAGTGGTCCCTGATCCAGCAGCAACTGGCAGTGGTGCGGGCGATCGGCCAGATCGTCGATCACCAGCAGCTGGTCACAGTGGACCGCCAGTTCTTGTTCGACCATGTGGTCAATTTGGTAGTGATCGAGTACCAGCCAATCGGGCTGCAAGCCAGGCAGCGGGCCGGCGTCGTCCTGTGTGGTCAGAGAGTGGTGGTGATGGGCATGCAGCAGCGGCAGCAGATGCGCGGGCAAGTCGTGGCAGAGGAAGTGGCACTCGGCCCCCGCCGCCCGTAGCCGATCGGCGATAGCCAGGCAGCGCATCAGGTGGCCCAGCCCGATTTCGGCGCCGGCATCGAGCCGGAAGGCGACGTTAAACGCCATCCTGGCTCCGCACCCGATAGAGCAGTTCGGCCAGGTGCCAGTCTTCCGGCGTATCTATGTCGACCACCCTGTGCCTTGGCAGAATATGGCCGATCCCTTCCCCGCCCACCGGGCTGATCCCCCCCAGCCAGGCTGCGCGGCTGCCCCAGTAGAACTGGCCGGCATCCTGGTAGGCGGGCTCCAGATCCTGAGAGCGTTGCGCCATCTGCTCCGGCCAGAAGGGGCTGACTCTGCCCTGTGCGTCCATGCGCACCGCCCGCTGGATGGGGAAGCCGAATTCGGCCACCGTGTAGACGAAGGGCGCCTGGCTGGCGAGCAGGCGGTCGTGGGCGGCGCTCAGATCGCTGGCCTGAATGAGTGGCACTGTGGCATAGATGCAGCAGTAGTATTCCGCCTGAATGCCGAGATCGTCGAGTTGCCGGATGGCATCGATCACCACTGGGGTGGTGCCGGTATGATCGTCGGCCAGGCTGGCGGGGCGCAGGAAGGGCACCTCGGCGCCGAGTTGGCAGGCCAGGTCGGCGATCTCCTCATCATCGGTGGAGACCACAATTCGGCTGAAGCAGCCTGCTGCCCTGGCCGCTTGAATGGCGTAGGCGAGCATGGGCTGGCCGCAGAAGGGGCGGATATTCTTGCGGGGAATGCGCTTGCTGCCGCCCCGGGCCGGAATGATGGCGATGGCCATGGTGCTCTCTCCCTGAGGGACGGGATCTGGCATCCCCGTCCGGATAATTGCTGACAACTCTTTGATTATTTTTGAGATTATACCGAGTTTTCATCTTATATTATTGAGCTTTGCTACGGAATCGCCCTGCTATGGTCGATAACATGGGCAAGTGATAGGAAGTGGGTGGTATTGAGCATGAGTTATGGTGTCGAGCTGCGCCCGGTTCAGCCGTGGGACTTGCCCACACTGAGGCGCTGGCGCAATCAGGATGAGGTACGGCTGCAGATGGTCGAACAGGCGCTCATCTCCCCCCGCCAGCAGCGGCAGTGGTTTGTCAGCAGCCGTGAGCGGCCGGATCAGCAACACTGGGTGCTCTGGTGTCGGGGTCAGCGGGCAGGCTACGTCAATCTGAAAGGGGAAGTGCACCAGCCATTGCAAGGTCAGCCGGTGGCCGATGCGGGCCTCTATCTGGGCACCTCCAGCGTGCGTCACCCCATGCTGGCCGTTGCCGCCGCCCTGTCCCAGCTCGATCAGGGTTTCGATACCTTCGAGCTCGGCTGCATCCGCACCCTGGTGCGCGCGTGCAACGGCGCCGCCCTGCGCCTGAACGAGCAGCTGGGTTATCGCCAACATGGGCAGGAGGGCGACTTTCTCGCCCTTGAACTGCAACCCGCCGATTATTATGCCGCCCGTGAACGGCTACGGAGATTTTTCAGATGACTACAGCGTTGGAACAGGTTTTTGCCGATGCCCTCGGCATAGACGTCGGCACCGTCAGCGACGGGCTGGCTTACAACAGCATTCCCCAGTGGGACTCCGTCGCCCACATGGGCCTGATCGCCCAGCTGGAGGATTGCTACGGCGTCTTGCTCGATACCGATGACATCATCGACATGAGCTCGGTCGCCAAGGCGCGGGAGATCCTGGCCAAATACGGGGTCGCCCTCTGATGCAGGGGCTGCTGCAGGGCAAGCGGGTACTGATCACGGGTGCCGGGCGCGGGATTGGCCTCGCCATCGCCCGCCAGTTCGCCGCACAAGGTGCCGAGCTCTGGCTGGGGGGCCGCGATGAAGCGGCCATGAGCCAGCTGGCGGCCGCCCTCGGCGCCGAGTTCGGCGTCCCCTGCCAGCCGCTCTGTTTCGACGTGGCCGAGCCGCAGGCGGTCAAGCAGGCCTTTCAGCAGCTGTTTGCCCGGACTCGTCAGCTGGACGTGCTGGTCAACAATGCCGGGATACTGGAAGAGGCCCTGCTTGGCATGGTCAATCAGGCGCAGCTGGAGAAGACCTTCAGTCACAACAGCTTCAGCGTTGTCTATTGCAGCCAGTATGCCGCCCGCCTGATGCAGCGCAGCGGTGGCGGCAGCATCATCAATTTGGCCTCCCTGATGGGACGGGTGGGCGCCGCCGGGCTCAGCAGCTATGCCGGCAGCAAGGCGGCGGTGATCGGCATCACCCAGTCGCTGGCCAAGGAGCTGGCAGCCAGCCAGATCCGGGTCAACGCCATCGCCCCCGGCTTTATCGATACCGAGATGGCGCGTGCCATCCCGGACCAGAAGTTCGCCGAGCGTCTCGCCAGCATCGCCATGGGGCGGATCGGCACGCCGGACGAGGTGGCCAAGGTAGCGCTGTTCCTCGCCTCCGACCTGTCGAGTTACATGACCGGTCAGGTCATAGGCGTGGATGGAGGCATGTTGGTCTGATGAAGCAACTTCATCCTCTACTCGCTCATCTGCATGAGGATAACCCGGCGCCGGCCTGGCGGGATCCGCTGGATGGCTGGCTCTCCTACGGCGAGCTGACGCAACGGGTGACACAAGTGGCGGCGACTTACCCGAGTGAGCGCAGCCTCGTCTATCTGCCCTTCTTCACCCGCACTTCCCATCTGCTGCATTATGTGGCCGCGCTCAGGCTGGGGCATGCGGTGATGCTGGCGGATCCTGCCCTGCCATTGGCCCAGCATGATGCCAGCTGCCAGCAGTTCGCCGCGACCTGCCGGGTAAATGAAGAAGGGGAGTTGATCCGTCTCAGGGATACCAGCCCACTGTTGCACCCCGAGCTGGCGGTGTTGCTGCCTACCTCGGGCAGCACGGGCAGTGCCAAGTGGGTGCGCCTCTCGGGTCGCAATCTGGCGGCCAACGCGGCCTCCATTGCCGACTATCTGGCGCTGACGATGACTGAACGAGCCATCACCAGCCTACCGCTGTTTTACTCCTATGGCCTCTCGGTGCTCAACAGCCATCTGCTGGTGGGGGCCTCTCTGGTACAACACGAGGGGAGCGTGCTGGAGCGCACCTTCTGGCAGCAGGTCGGGCTGCACGGCGTGAGCAGCTTTGCCGGCGTGCCCTTTACCTATCAGATGCTGGCCCGGCTGCGTTTTGACTGGGCCCGTTATCCCTCCCTGCAGACCCTGACCCAGGCGGGGGGGCGACTCGAACCCGCGCTGGCGCAGCAGTTTGCCGAACAGGCCCTGCGGCTGGGGCGCCGTTTCTTCGTCATGTATGGCCAGACAGAGGCGACGGCGCGCATGGCCTGGCTGGCAGCGCACGAGGTGGTCACCCATCCGGATGCCATCGGCCGCGCCATTCCCGGCGGCCACTTCTCCCTGCGCGAGCTGGAGGGGGGCAAGCCCGGGGAGGGTGAGCTGGTCTATCGCGGTGACAATGTCATGCTGGGCTACGCCAGCACGCTCTCGGATCTGGTGCAGGGCGCTCAGCTGCAGGAGCTGGCCACCGGCGATCTGGCTCGCAGTGACGAGGCGGGCCGTTACTACATCTGCGGCCGTCTCAGCCGTTTTCTCAAGTTGTTTGGCAAGCGTGTCAGTCTGGCGGAGGTCGAGAGCCAGCTTCATCGCTGGGGCTGGTCGGGAGCGTGCTGTGGGCGTGATGACTGCCTGCTGGTGGTCGTCGAACCCCATGGCGAACTGACGGCTGACGGCTTGCAGCGCGAGCTGGCGCAGTGGCTGCAGGCACCGCCACGAGCGGTGCGGGTGGTACAGGTGGTACAGCTGCCGCGCACCGTCAACCACAAGATTGACTATGCTGCCCTGGCCAGACTGGCGGAGGAGGCGTGATGGAAAGCTTGCTCGTAGCCCCCATCTTCGACCTGCCCCAGGCCGCCAAACAGGCGCTGTTGCTGGCGCGGCTCAATGCCCTGACCCGTCACCATGTCGAGCACTGCCCCCCTTATGCCAATGTGCTGCATGCTTTCGGCTGGACGGCAGAGGCTGCCGATTATGGCGAGCTGCCCTATCTGGCTGCCCGGCTGTTCAAGCTGGCTCAGTGGCAGAGCGTGCCCGAGGCCGAGGTGTTCAAGGTGCTCACCTCGTCGGGCACCACGGGGGCGCCGTCACGGATAGTGCTGGATCGGGAGACCGCAGCGTTGCAGAGCAAGGTGCTGGTGAAGATACTGCAGGAGTTTGTCGGCAAGCAGCGTCTGCCCATGTTGCTGGTGGAGCAGCCCGCCCTCATCCAGAACCGCAGCGGCTTTTCTGCGCGTGGCGCAGGTGCCCTGGGGCTCTCCTTCCTCGGCCGTGACCACACCTATGCCCTCGACGAGCAGATGCGGCCCAACTGGCCGGTGATAGAGGCGTTTTGCGACAAATACGCCGGTCAGCCTGTGCTGCTGTTCGGCTTTACCTTCATGGTCTGGCAATGCCTGCTGGAGCCCCTGCGCGAGCGCGGACTGCACCTGCCCTTTGAGCAGGGCATTTTGTTTCACAGCGGCGGCTGGAAGAAGCTGCAGCATCTGGCGGTTGACAATCCCGCCTTCAAGGCCCGTTGCCGCGAGCAGCTGGGGCTGGGTCGGGTACACAACTTCTATGGCATGGTGGAGCAGGTGGGATCCATCTTCGTCGAGTGCGAGCAGGGGCATCTGCATGCCCCCGTGTTTGCCGATCTGCAGGTGCGCGATCCGCTCACCCATCAGCCGCTCGGGGTCGGTCAGCCCGGTTTGTTGCAGGTGCTCTCCGCCATTCCCGGCAGTTATCCTGGCCACAGCCTGCTGACCGAGGATCTCGGCGTGCTGCTGGGGGAGGATGACTGCCCCTGTGGCCGCCATGGCCGTTATTTTCAGGTATCAGGGCGCCAGCAAGGCGCCGAGGTGAGGGGATGCAGCGACACCTTCCAGTGACGCCGCCGCAGGCGGTAGAGGGGCTTTGGTTGACGGGGCCCGACGTCAGCTTCGTGGCACCGGCTGCCAGCTGGCAGACCTTCTGCCCGCAGCCGTTACCCTGTTTTGCTCCCGTCATCTGCGACTTCGTGGCGGCCCTGTCGGCACGCCTGCAACAGGAGGGGCGGCGTCATCCTGATCTGGCGGCGTTCGGCTTCTGGCTGCGGCCGCGCCAGCTGGCCAGAGAGCGGCAACGGCTGCAGGGGCGGGGAGCGGTGGGCGTCGCGTTTCACCTGGTGCCCTCCAACGTGCCGACCGTGGCCTTCTACTCCTGGCAGATGGCCCTGCTGATGGGCAATCCCTGCGTGGTGCGGCTGTCGTCGCGCCGCGACCCGGTACAGGATGCCATGCTGGCCATCCTCAATGAACTCTTCAGCCTGAGTGAGTGGCAAGGGATCGCCGCCCGCACTCGCTTTATCCGTTATGACCACGACGAAGGCACCACAGGCTGGTTATCGGCCCGCTGTCGGCTGCGCATCATCTGGGGCGGCGATGAGACCATCCGCCAGGTGCGGGCCATTCCTCTCTCCCCAAGTGCACAGGAAGTGGTATTTCCGGATCGCCGCTCCATGGCGGTGCTCGACAGCCACTGGCTGGCCGGGCTGGATGCTGTGGGCTGGCAACAGACCCTGGGTGCCCTGCAACAGGACTGTACCCGTTTCAATCAGCAGGCCTGTGCCTCGCCGACCACCCTCTGCTGGCTGGGCGAGCCCGACGACGAGTTGCGCCGCCGACTGCTGGAGGCCCTGTTTGCTCCCTTTGCCGACGATCCCGCTCTGGTGATGGAGCGGCTCATCCACAGTCAACAAAATGCCGCCCTGGACGGTGAGATGCAGCTGAGCGCATTCCCGGGTGTCACCTTATTGACTCCGGCCGCCTCCCTGCGGCTCGCACACGTCGGAGGAGGTACAGTCGCCGAGTTTGTGGCCGATAGCCTGAATGAGCTGCTGTTGCAGCCGTGGGATATGCAGACCTGTGTCTGGGTCGGTGCACACAAGGCACAGCTTGAGGATGCCTTGCCGAATGCGCCCGCCTGCCGCATAGACAGGGTGGTGGCGCCGGGACAGGCGCTGGCATTCGAGTGGCACTGGGATGGCATCGACATGCTGCGCGTTTGCAGCCGTGGCCTCGCCCAGCATGAATAATCGGGTGTGGCTCACATAAATCCCGCAGCTTCAATGGATTAGCTTGGTCAGGCATATCTCTTGCAGTAAAACCTGACAGAGAGGGGGGAAGGGTTGACAGGGACCGTGCGGTAGCCTTGCCCATTTTCTCCCATCCGCTTCTTTTCTACTCATCTTCTCTTGGATTTCCCTATGAAAGTCAGCGTATTGGTGCCTGTCTACAATCTGGCGCGCTTCATCGAACCCTGCCTGCTCAGCCTGCTCGAGCAGCAAACGGATTTCGAGTTTGAGGTGATCGCCATCGACGACGGCTCGAATGATGACTCCTGGGCCATCTTGCAGCGGCTGGCGCGGCAGTGGCCGACACTGCGCATTCTGCAGAACGAACAGAACATGGGGCTGGCCAAGACCCAGAAACGGCTGCTTGCAGAGGCAAGGGGTGACTATCTCGCCTATGTGGATGGGGATGATCTGGCCCTGCCGGACAAGCTGCAGCGCCAGGTCGATTATCTGGATGCACACCCGGGTTGCACCCTCTGCTACCACGAAGCCGAGATGTTCGATGATGAGACAGGGGCACGGATCAAACTCTTCACCCGCGATTATTACAATGCTCGCTATCTAGAACCCGTGATGACGCGAGAGGCCTTGATCCGCTTCGGGGTATTCGTCAATGCCAGCTCCATCATGTTTCGGCGTTATGAGGGGATGGAAAATGCCATCGACGAGGGGTGCAAGATCATCCTCGATTACCCCTGGCATATTCTGAATCTCTCTCTCAACCCGGGAACCCTCGACTTTATCCCCGAGCTGCTGGGGCGCTATCGCTTCCACACCCAGAGCTTTGGCGGGCAGACCCGTAAATCGGCCGAGCGTCGTGAGCAGTCGCTGCGCGACCTGCTGCGGGCTTGTGACAATGCCGGTGACTTTGGCGCCGATCCTGTGACCATTGCCCAGGGGCGTGCCCATCACTACTACTCTGCCGCGCTCTATTTCTTGCGGCAGGGAGACTACGCCCGTTTTCTCAACCTGCTTGAGCAGTCGGTGAGCGAGGTGGCCACGCTGGCACCGGGCTGGTTTTTCGACGAGCGGCACCAGCTGGCGTGGGAGGGGCGCACCAATCCGGCCGGCGTCGTGCAACAACTGTTTGGAGATGCAGCGTGAGTTATCAGGCGATTGTCATCGGAGCCGGGCTGTCCGGCGCCGTCATGGCGGAGCGAATGGCCAGCCAGCTTGGCTGGAAGGTGCTGTTGCTGGAACAGCGCGACCACATAGGTGGCAACTGCTTCGATGAGTATGACGAGCATGGGGTGCTGATCCATCGCTATGGACCGCACCTGTTTCATACCGACAAGCGGGAAGTTTGGGATTACCTGTCGCAGTTTACCGCCTGGCGGCCTTACGAGCATCGTGTGCTGTCACGGATCGATGGTCAGTTGGTGCCCATCCCGTTCAACCTGACCAGCATAGAGCGTTGCTTCCCGGCCGAGAAGGCCGTGGTCATGATTGCGGCCCTGCGCAGTCGATTCGGTGACGGGGCCAGGGTGCCCATCATGGCGCTGCGGCAGGAAGCTGAGCCCCTGCTGGCTGAGCTGGCCCAGTTCATCTATGAGCGTGCCTTCGTCAACTACACCAGCAAGCAGTGGGGTGTATCAGCAGAGCAGGTCTCGCCCGAGGTCACTGCGCGAGTGCCGGTCGTCGTCAATCGTGATGACCGTTACTTCATCGATCCCTGGCAGGCGGTGCCCGAGCAGGGTTACACCGCCATGTTTGAGCGCATGTTGGCGAACCCCTTGATTGAGGTCAGGCTCTCCACCCCCATGGGATCCCATGTTTGTCTGGATTGGCAACAGAAACGGATACTGCTGGATGGCGTGCCTTTTGCCGGACCCTTGGTCTATACCGGCATGCTGGATCAGCTGATACCGGAGGATCACTATGGTCTGCCGTATCGCTCGCTGCGCTTTGAGCACTGTCATCTGCCGCAAGCCCAATTTCAGCCGGTGACCACGGTCAATTACCCGAATGAAGAGGCCTATACTCGCATCACCGAATTCAAGCATCTGACCGGGCAGCAACATCCCGGCACCAGCATCGTTTATGAATATCCCTGTGCCTATGTGCCAGAGCAGGGGCTGGAGCCTTACTACCCGCTGTTTACCGACGTGGCCAAACAGAATTATCAGGCCTGCCGCAATGAATTGGCCGAGTTTCCGCAGCTGATAGCTTTGGGCCGTCTTGCTGAATATCGTTACTTTGATATGGATGATGCTGTAGATAATGCGCTACAACATTTCCAGCGTTTCTGGTTCAGTCGATAAGAGGGGGATAAATGTGGGGAATTATCTATCTGACTTGAATGATGCTCTAGACGCGCAACCGATACGGGCTATTTCATGTGACGTCTTCGATACCTTGATCTTCCGTCAAGCCGGAACCGTCGAGCAACTCTGGTATCAGCTGGGAGAGCAGGCCTACCAGCTGGGTCTTCTACACAATGACGATCCTGACGCTTTTGTGGAATACCGTAGAGAGGCTGAAGCGATGGCACGGCGTTTTATGATGCAGCGTGAAGGTCACCGAGAGGTACGGCTGGAGCACATTTATGCCTGTTGGCCGAGTTCGCAGGGTGAGCAGTTGTCGCAGTTAGAGCAGCAGATGGAATACGACAACTGGTGGCTTAATCCGGTACTAGTCGCTTGGTTGGCCAGTCAGCAGCACAACGATATACCGATCGTACTGCTTTCCGATATGTATCTGCCAGCAAGCTTGTTGCAGTGCTTCTTCAGTGCTAAGGCTCCCCAGCTCTTGTTGCATAAGATCTATGTTTCCAGCGAATATCAGGCCAGCAAACAGGATGGCCGCCTGTATCAGTGTCTGCTTGCGGAGCAAAACTGGCTGCCAGCGTCGGTGTTGCACATCGGTGATGACAAGATTACCGACTTGCAGATGGCAAAGGCATCGGGGCTAAGCGTCTGCCATGTTGGATTAGGGGATGATTTACTTGCGCAATTAAAGTACGAGCAACGCTTGTTTCGTTGCACGATCCCTGGATTGGAGCGGTTACGGCGGCAATGGCGCTGGCACAGTGATGGCTCGGTCATGTCCAGATTAGCCAGTCGTGTCTATGCCCCTGTACTGTATGCCTTTGCGCGTTGGGTAGTAGCAAGATGCCAGCAACAGGGGATTAGAACACTGTTCTGTCTATTGCGCGAAGGCGATGTCATCGCGCGTCTTGTTCAGCAAATTCCCGGACACGATCTTAGTGTCAAGACGCTAGCCATTTCCCGTCGCTCCACTTTCCTGCCTAGCCGTGATTGGTCGATGGATCTTGTGAATCAGCTCAGTCAGCGCCGGGGATATACACTGGCTGAACTGCTGGAGGATCTAGGGCTTGAGTGTCCGGTTGATTGGATTCCACTCGGATTTCACACCTTGTCCGATTTGGTACAAACTACACACTGGCATGAGGTGCTGAGCTGGCTGACAACTGCCCAGCCTCTTATTATTGTGTACCTACAGCAACAGCGGCAGTGGCTGCTGCAATATCTTTCGCAGCAAGGAGTAAAAAACGCACCAGAGGTAGCCATTCTGGATTGGGGCTGTGGCGGGAGCCTGTTACAAAACCTCCATTTGGTAGCAGGACTCGATGATGTCAACTACTTCATGTTCTATGCCAGTCAGCGTGCAAACCGGGTAGCCCTAATGCAAAAATTGCATGTATTTCAGTCGGCCGCATGCAAGGAGTGGGCGCAGCAGCTGGCCGCTTATCCGGAAATAAGCGAGATCCTGCTCAATGGTTCTCTCTATTCCACTCGGGCATATCAGCAGGTTAATGAGGGAATAATCACGCGTGTCAGTGTACAGCGGCCTGATGAATCTATCCGGCATGATGCTTACCTAGATGAATTCATCAAGACGATTCTCGACTGGGGGAAACTTGCTGCAGAAACCAGTTGGCTTGAACAGGAACCATCAATATCTGAACGGCATTACTTTGTTGCCATCCTCTATCGCCTCATTCTTTATCCGATGTGGCAAGAGGCCTGCGTATTGGCCAGTTTACCCCTCCCTCTGACTTCTGGGGAAAGTATCCCCCTGGTGTCACCGTGCGATGCCTTATTGCTCAAAGAGATTGTCGGTTCAGGGGTGCAGGCATACCAACTTTTATTGGATGGTGTTAATCCAATTATTCAGACCAGCTTCTGGTACCCAGGTATTGTTGCTCTTGCTTTCCCGGATCAATTACAGCTTTGCGGGGAATTGGCCACCTATCAGGATGATGAGAAGGTGGCCCCCATGTTGCTACAGCTCCTGCAAGAAAAAAACAAAGATGAAACAGCACTTTACGGAGCTGGGGATTTGGGGCTGCGAGTTCATGAACTACTAACACTGCATGGTATTCGCGTGACCCACATTATCGATCGACGTGCCGAGCGTAGTTCTTTATATATGAATGGTATCAAGGTGATTTCGTTGTCAGAGGCATCAAATTTAAAGTTAAAAACTTACAGTGTAGCATCGAGAGCATTTTGCACTGAAATAGTGAATTCGATCAAGTCGACCTGTAATGATACCTCGCCTATGGTTGAGATATTCACTTATAAAGGCTGCGTTTAAATGGCTTTCTTACTGAATAATGACATTGCAATCAACTGTGAAAATGTATGACCAGACATGAGATTAAAATCTGAGAAATTTCAATGAAAAATATAAAAAGTAAACTAGTGACAATTGTTATCCCCTGTTATCAACAGGGGCACTTGCTCTCTCGCGCATTAATCTCGGTGCAACGCCAAACATATGATGCCATTGAAGTAATCATTGTGGATGATGGAAGTGAGCCTGCGATAAAAATAGAACATGAAGAATATGATTTCCCAATCCATATTTTAAGACAAAAGAATCAAGGGTTATCAGCAGCACGTAATGCTGGATTAAAGATGGCAAAAGGCGATTATATTAAGTTTCTCGATGCCGATGATGAATTATTACCTGAATGTGTTGCTAATCAAGTAGCTATGATGACATCGGGGAATTCAATAGGTTGTATTGGTTTTCGTGAGATAAACGAAAATACGGAAAAAGAAGTTGATATTATCCCTGCGTTTGGTGATGCTTTGTCTGCATTATTAATAGTGAACATTGGCCCTCCACATATTTATCTATATTGGACTAATGAAGTACGGGCCTGTGGTGGTTTTTCTCAAGACGTCAGAGTAGATGGCGGTCATGAAGATTATGACTTGCTTTTACGAATCGTCATGCAGGGAGCACATCTGATTACTCATCATTCGATAGGCGTAATTTATTATCGTCGAGAGGGTTCTATGTCGACGATGCAAGATCGCATGGATAAAACACGCGCTGCTGTATGGCATTTTAATGTTGAGAGATATTTGATACAAAATAAATTTCTTTCTTCAGAAAGAATGCATTCATTACTGGCCAGTTATTGTAATATTCTGAACGTCACACCAAATAAATTTCGTGGGGGGTTGAGCGAGTTATCGGGATTGTTGGAAAAAAGAATTTCATATTTAAAAATAAATTTCGAGGCTAGTTGTTTAACTATACTAGTTAATGCGCTGTCAAAACATGAATGCTGTAAAAAAATTGTAGCCATGCTTTCTGCCGAGAAAAATATGCCTTGTTTGTCTGTGCAACCATGGCCAAAACAAGCCATGATAGACTATAGGTTGTTTCTGAATTTTAATGAAAATGTATTTTCGGACGACTATATAGTGTCACTGCTTTCAACCGTGAGTCTATATAAACATAGTTTTGCTATTTATGGTGCGGGAGCAATGGGGGCTAGAATTTCAAGAGTGCTAATTTCAGCAGGGCTTAATCCTATCGCTTATTATGACCGCTCTTGGAAGGAAATTTCGAGGCTAAATTGTATTGAGGTTAGAAACCCTGACGATATGGACAAAGCCAATATTAATTTAATTGTTATTGCGTCATTTGCTTACCGTGATGAGATAATTGATTTTGTCAAAAGTAAGCTACCTCAGATTGACGTGGTATAACTCTATATCGAGGGTGGCATCAAGTTGATGAAATATAAAATTGATGATGGTGACGATATCCTAATCATATCAGTCGATATTTTCGATACATTGCTGTTACGTGATGGAACCTCTGAAGAAGTTCGCTTTTATTTGATTGCAAAGAAAATAAGTGAACTGAGTAAAAGCAAAAAATCAAATGTAGATAGAATTTTTTATTCGAGATATAAATCACATCGTTGGTTGTATGACTTGTATGAAAAAAAAATCATTCCCGAACCCTCTATTGATAAAGTTTACGAAATCCAGCAATCTATTCTTATTGATCCAGAAATAGATAAAGATCTTTTATTAGAAGCAGAAATAATAGTTGAGTCGAATTTGTTGAGTTTAAATGTTGAACTTGCAGATGAGCTACTAAAACAAGAGGCGAGAGGAAAAAGAATAGTATTATTTAGCGATATGTATTTATCTTCAGCCATTATGCGTGAACTTTTAAAATGTAAAGGTGTGAAGTTCAACTATGAAATATTTATGAGTAGTGAAGCCGGAGTATCAAAGCATCGTGGTGATGCATTCTCTTGGTTAGCAAATAGATATGGTGTCTCGACAGCTAACATACACCATCTCGGTGATAACTATAATAGTGACTATGTGAATGCACAAGCAAATAAAGTCAAAGCCACGTTAACACCTAGATCAACATTTTTTTATTATAAAGAACAAATAATGAAGATGTTGGGCCATATCCTACTGAAGGGAAAGTACAATGGATAATTCAAATGTTTACAATAAAGGTTTTTATCAGGATCAGGCATCGGCATCTTATCGCTCTGGGGTTAAAGTGTTGTCCTGTCTCTTCGATATGATAAAAAAGCCAGACTCAATTCTGGATATAGGATGTGGTACTGGTTCGTGGCTAGCTGCTGCTCATTATCTCGGGGTTGAAGATGTTATCGGTGTTGATGGGTCATCTTCCGCCAAAAAAATGTTGATGATTCCTGATCGTTTCTGGTTGGAAGAGAATGTTGGTCAGAAAATTGAACTGGGCAGAAAATTCAGTTTAGCTCTCTCACTAGAGGTGGCGGAACATCTTCCGATTGAAAGCCACGCAACACTTATAAGCAATTTGACTTGTCATAGTGATGTGATCCTTTTCTCTGCTGCTATTCCGTATCAAGGTGGTACCGGCCACCAAAGTGAAAATTGGCCTTCTTACTGGAATGAGCATTTCATCCGTTTCGGTTTTGATTGTTTTGACATTATCAGACCTGCGATCTGGAATATGCCTGGTGTCAATTTTTGGTATAAGCAAAATATCATGCTGTTTGTTCGTAAGGGGGGCGCCTGCGAAGAAATTGGTCTAGATGTGAGCCAGAAGACAAATAACCCTCTGTCACTCATTCATCCCGAAATGTATTTATGGGCGATTAAACGTGAGGGTGGTTTATCTCTGGAAAAATACAGTCATGACATCTGCTACTACCTCGCTTTGAAGGATAAAAAGGAAAGTGCATTTATTGATATTCCTCGTTATGGGAGTGAATATAATAATGAATTCTGAAGAGCTGTATCGTGATACAATGGGACCTTATTTTTACGAATTCTGCCATCGGTTGCACGCATTAGCAACGATGTACTCAATGACAGCAAAAACGAGGTTATATTTTTGTCGTAGAGCCGGAATAATATTAAATGTTCTATTTAGGCAGTTTTTAGAAGTTAATAAGATAACTCCAAATTATGATTTATATGACTTTCCAGTATCAAGAATTGTCGTTATTAAAGCGGCTTTATCAGAAAACTGGATGTGGGGAGGGCATATCTGCTCTATTGTTTTTAAAAATAAAACAATAAGGTATTTGATTGATAAGCTATTAGGGAAACAAAGTGAAATAAATGTTGAAAAGTATTTGTCCTCATTCGATAGCAATATACTTGATGTATTAGTTAGTCCTAGCTCGGTTAAACGTTGGCTTACTGCTGATGCCAATAATGAAACTAGCAATTCCATTTCTAATTACTTAACTAGACAAAAAGAATTTCTATCACAGCATTTTATATCAGCAACCAACAGCAATGCAATAATTGTTGACTCCGGGCTATATGGTACCATTTCAGAGGTGCTCTCTGGAATCTATCCGGATGTAAATTACATTAGTGGCTTTGTTTATTTATCAAATTATAACAGAGTTAACCCTGCTCCTCATCTTTATCGGGCATATGGCCTGATGGGATCTGCATATAGAGCTTCGTGTCTTGTTAGCCATTCAGCAGTATTAAGGCATTGGCATTTTATTGAAAAAATTCTAGAGCCAGATAATAGTGAGTCACTCTCAGAGTATTCTTCAAATATACCATCAGTCATATTGAAAATGAATTGTGAGCAATTACTTGTTTTTGATTTTTTTAAAGAACCAATCGCATATGACATTACAGATATTCTGGAAAGAATTAATCGGGTTCTTAGCCATCCATCACGCCAAGAAGTATCAATTATCTATTCCTCTCGTAGAGTTGATGATGTCAATGGTGAAGCAAAGCACATCATCATTAATCATGAGATGGAAGTGTCGCTCAGAAAAATGGACAAGTTGAGAAGAGTGAATTACGGCATTATTAGACGGGCATTATGGCGAGAAGGACAAATGGTAACTAGTTATGGCTTTCTAGGAACCACTTATAATGGCTGTAGATACTATATCGCAAAAGCTAATTCGATGGTGTTGTCGAAAATAATTTCACCAGTAATAGGTGTCTACTTATGACCAAAGTTGCTGCTTCCTCATTGGGATTAGACTTCAAATCTTGTTTTAATGATTTTATTGAACACCTGTACAGCGAGATAGCCTCGATTCAGCATGTTAAATTCAATCGCACTAACAATCTTTTTAAGTCATGGTTTAGTCAGCAACAAAGATGGTTTCTTAATAAATACTCTGAGGAAGAGCTTCCTTCTGCTATTTCAACACTACTGGATGATGTTGACTCGAGTATTGTCGTTTTTCAGGTTGGACCATCATTTTTATCTCAGTATAATACGACTGCGAGTGAAGATGGCTGGTTTGAGATGCTCGACTCATTTGGGCTAAAGATTATAGATACCGAGTCTGTTGAGGTTGAACTTGTTTATACCGACAAGCGCTATGATTTAATCGCCACACACTGGAGGAACATCAATGCCTGTCACGATAATAATAGTATTGCCAAACCGAAATTTATAGCAGCAAAGATATCTTATAAAAAGCAAGATAGAATTGCACTTTCACGACTAAGTGACAAAGGAAAATATGGCTTGAATGGCCTCTTTAAAAGAGGCTCTCAATGCTCTTTTTTTTACATTGTTCACTTTTTTCAAGATTTGGCATTTCTACGTGGCTTAGTTGTTCGAATAGGTTATGAAAATTTACATGTGATAATAAATGATGATAATCTGACATTTCATCATCTTATCATAGTTAATAAGTTTATCAAAAATCATGCTATCAAAAATTCATTCCTACGCGACTTTGATGTGAATATTATGAATGCCGGTAGTATATTGCTAACATCCACTCTTGGCCCATTATCACCTATGCACCTATCCTGCTCAAGGCTCATTGTCAAAGCGCGGGAGTTACACGTGGTCACAATCACTCTACAACATGGCATCACATTACCTGATGTGTTTACAACCATGACTGAGTATACACTGGCTTGGAGTGAACCTGCTGCGAATGAGATAATTGAACGCGCCCACAGTGTAATTCGTTCAAAGGTATTTCCTGCTGGAAATGTAAGGCCGGTTTATAAGGTAGAAGCAAAGTTCTTAACAAAAAAATTTGGTTGCTGGGTATCTAAATTTGCACATCGAGTGATGATCGCCACCAATTTTCACTGGGCTGGAGCACATAGTGTCAGTGTGAAAGATGTCAATGATTTTATAACTAATTTAAGCGTGAAGAATCCTGATACATTATTTTTTATTCGCCCTCACCCAGAAGACTATTCATTGAGGGTCGCAGCTGGGTTGTTAAATGTCATTCTGATTGATGATGTTATAACCGGACTTCTGGATACTTCTATCGACCAGATTTTAGTAAACTGCGATTTACTTCTGTCAACATACTCTACGCTATTGTACGATGCTGCTCGCAATAATATTCCATTCGTGGCGTTTAATTATAATGAGGTTATAGGGAAAGATAGTATTCTATATCCCGAGCTTACTCGGATAGAAAGAATAGATAACATTATGGATGTAGACATTGAACTTTATTTAAACAATGCTTCTTTTATTAAAAGTAATGTAAGCTATACAAGTTCGTTTTCTTATTTTTTCATTAGATGTCTTAAAGAAGGTGGTTCCCCAATTACTAATGAACAACAATGTGAATTAGATAAAATAACAGATTATTACCTGAGAATTGCTCCAGATTATGGTCGTAATGCATATAAAAACAAGCTTGAGTCAGCCTTTATTAAGGGAGTGTCATAGATTATGAATGTACCTAAACGTGAAAGTGTTATTTACCATACTCGAAAGGATGGTGTTGGTATTGAGCTAGGGGTCGCAGAAGGTATCTTTTCAGAAAGAATAATGCAGCTTGATCATGTCTCTTTCTTGTACGGTGTTGACATGTATGCAGGCGACCGAGGTCATGATATTAACCAATATAAGTCAGCTTTTATGAGGCTGAATAAATATAGGGAAAAATATTCCCTCTTAAAAATGAGATTCGATGAAGCGCTAGACATGTTCCCTGATGAATACTTTGATTTTATATATGTTGATGGCTATGCTCATACAGGAGAGGAAGAAGGAAAAACATTGTATGATTGGTTCCCAAAGTTGAGAGTTGGTGGGATTTTTGCTGGCGATGACTATCACTCAGATTGGCCAAAAGTTGTTTCTGTGGTGGATGATTTTATTAAGGAAAAATCACTCACACTTAATTTGATTGAGTGTCATGAGCCAATTCCTTATTGTGAATATCCAACTTGGTATGTGATTAAATAAATCGAAAAAAAGGAATTAATTATGAGTTATTCACTTTATCAAGAAATTTATAATAATGTCTTTCTTTCCAATTCCGATTATCTTAAAGCAGAGTTTAGCCCCGGATATAGAATTGTTATCGAACATTCTGATATTATTCGGGTTGCGGGTGAAAAACACCTCGATTATGGTTGTGGGGTAGGGTTTGTAGTTGGTCTATTAGGATCCAAGTTATTCGGAAAGGATTCTTATGGGGTGGATGTAAGTAAGGTTGCCTTAGATATAGCCAAGGAAAGGGGGATTGAGTCGAAAAAACTATTTTTATTGCAAGATCACAAAATCCCTTTTCCTGATAATTTTTTTGATTTAATTACTTGCTGTGATGTGGTGGAGCATCTTGAACTTGATGATATTCTTAATTTGTCATCCGAATTAAATAGAGTGTTATCTCCAAATGGTGTTCTTCTGCTGAACATTTCAACTCGGCTTGCAGGGTCTAAAGATTTGCATGGTGATAATTTGCACAGAACAGTAAAAGACCCAAATTTTTACTCATTATTATTTAATCTTGATCGGTATATAGTTAACAATGTCGAAAAAGAGATAACTGCCATTCGACATGGTAAATGGATTGATTAATTGCCAAGAATTGCTTTGATAACATATTCCATATCTTTCGGGATTAAGTTTGGAAACAACGGTAGCGTGATGCAACCGACGTAGAACTGTTCAGAGTAGGGCCTGGGTGTATGGGCCCACTTTTGGTACCAAGGCTGTTTGTAGATCGGCATATAGTGGACATTGGCACCTACACCATTCTCGCGTAGTCGCTGGAACACCTTCTGGCGATGCTCTGGCGCAACATGGTGCACATAGAGATGAAAGGCGCTGCGCCGTTCTGGGCTGAAGTAACGGGGCAAGAGTTCAGGGGCCAGCGTTTCAAAGTAACGACGGGCAATCTCACTGCGCTTGGCGATCCAGGCGTCAAGATTGCTCATCTGGCTCAACCCCAACGCCGCCTGGATATCTGTCATCCGGTAATTGAAACCCAGCATCTGTTGCTCGTAGTACCAGGGACCGTCCGGTTCGTTGATGAAATCTTCCGGTTCACGGGTGATGCCGTGGCTGCGCAGCATGCGCATGGTTTTGGCCAAGGCTGGGTCATTGGTCATGGCCATGCCGCCTTCGCCGGTGGTGATGATTTTCACCGGATGGAAGCTGAAGACTGTGATGTCGCTGTAGCGGCCATTGCCGGTCGGTTCGCCGTGATAGCGGGCGCCGAGGGCGTGGCAGGCATCTTCTATGATGCGAAAACCGTACTCCCGGCCCAGACGATGGATCTCTTTCATATCGCAGGGCAAGCCCGCGAAGTGCACCGGGATCACTACCTTGGGCAGGCGTCCTTGCGCCTTGGCGACAATCAGTTTGCGCTCCAGCTCCAGTGCGCACATGTTGCCGGTATCCGGCTCTATGTCGACGAAGTCGACCTGAGCACCGCAATAAAGTGCGCAGTTCGCCGAGGCTACAAAGCTGATGGGGGAGGTCCAGACCCAGTCCCCCTGGCCAACACCCAGAGCCAGACAAGCGATGTGCAGAGCGGCCGTGCCCGAGTTCACGGCGACGCCAAAGCGTGCGCCACAGTAATCGGCGACTGCTTGCTCGAAGCGAGGAACGACCGGGCCCTGTGTCAGAAAGTCCGACCTAAGCACCTCGACCACGGCCTCGATATCCGCCTCGCTGATCGACTGTCTGCCGTACGGGATCATTCCATTACCACCTTGTCATTCAACTCTTTTAGCTGGGCCAGCGTCAGGAAGTCGCTGTTGTTGCGGGAGTTATATTCGAAACCCTGTTCGACCATGACCCCCTTCTCGCCTGCAGCTGTGACTGAGAAGTCATTGTTGCGATTATTGAAATTGATGGTGGGGCCGATGATGAAGAAGTCGTCGAACTCGAAGGTGTGGTAGGAGTCGTCGGAAGGGCACATCACCTCATGCAACTTCTCACCGGGGCGAATACCGATAATTTCCTGGGCCAGCTGGGGCGCCATGGCGGTAGCCAGGTCGGTGATCCGTACCGAGGGCAGCTTGGGCACGAAGATCTCGCCGCCCTTCATCCTCGGGAAGTTGTTCATCACAAAATCCACTCCTTGCTGCAGGGTGATCCAGAAACGGGTCATCTCGGCATGGGTGATGGGCAGTGTGCTGGCACCCTGGTCTATTCGTTTTTGGAAGAAGGGCACCACTGAGCCGCGTGAACCCACCACATTGCCATAGCGCACCACCGCGAAGCGGGTCGGATCCTGGCCTGCAATGTTGTTGGCCGCCACGAACAGCTTGTCGGAAGCCAGCTTGGTGGCGCCATACAGGTTGATCGGGTTGGCAGCCTTGTCGGTGGAGAGGGCAATCACCTTCTTGACCTGATTGAGCAAGGCGGCCTGAATGACGTTCTCCGCCCCATGAATGTTGGTCTTGATGCACTCCATGGGGTTGTATTCAGCGGCGGGGACCTGCTTGAGCGCGGCCGCGTGCACGACGTAATCGACGCCGCGCATCGCCATGTTCAGCCGGTTGGCATCCCTCACATCCCCGATGAAATAGCGCATGCAGGGGTCGTTGAACACCTGTTGCATCTCGAACTGCTTCAGTTCGTCGCGGGAGTAGATGATGAGCCGCTTCGGCTTATAGCGTTCCAGCACTGTCTTGACCAGCATCTTGCCAAACGAGCCAGTGCCGCCGGTAATCAATAGGGTTTTATTGTCGAACATGACGGATTCTCGCTAGTGATGCCAAGAGGCAAGCAATATATGTGCCTGGAACCAGTTTAGCCGAAAAGGGCTGGAAGCAGTTTTGTATGATGCCAGTTTTATTCCACTATGAGTGAAGTAACTAGATGATTCATAGAGAAATCCAACCCAGCTCAAACAACTTTATGCGATCTCTGATGCTTTAACAAAAAGCGGAACATCCGGTTCCGCTTTTTTGACGCTTAGCTGGAGAGCAGCACTCTGGCCGAGTTGGCGGGTATGGTCACTTGTACCTGCCCCTGTACCACTTCGTACTTGTCACCGTTGAAGGCATCGGTGAAGCGGCTGGCGGGGCTGGCGGTCTGCCACAAGGGCAGGCTGATGGTGCGCGGCTCGGTCGGATGACGGTTGCAGGCGACCACCACTTGATCGCTTTGCAGGGTGCGGGCGAACACATAGCTGTGAGGGCCGGCATAAAGGGTCTGGATATCGCCACGTCGCAGAGCAGGCCGCTGCTTGCGGATCTGGATCAGCCGGCGGTAGTGATCGTGCAGCACGTGGTCCCAGGCCGTGGTCTCCCACGGGAAGCAGCGGCGGCAATCCGGGTCCTTGCCACCGGAGAGGCCGACTTCGTCGCCGTAGTAGATGGATGGCACGCCGATATAGGTGAGCAGCAGGGTGGCGGCCAGCTGCATCCGCTGCTTGTCCTCTCCCAGCAGATGGAGAAAGCGGGCGGTATCGTGGCTGTCCAGCAGGTTGAACTGGGCCAGCTGGTTCTTGAACGGGATATGAGCTCGTGCCAGCTTGAGCCAGCTGTCCAGCTCCTCGGCGCTGATCTTGATGGGGTGATAGGCAATGTCCTGCCCGGCCAGGAAGGCGCGGATCGGGTGGGCGAAACCATAGTAGTTCATGGCGCCATCCTCCTGATCCCCCTGCAGCCACTGGCTTGCCTCGAAGAAGTGCTCGCCGAGCACATAGGCATCCGGGTTTTCCTGCTTCACGGCGCCGCGAATGGCACGCACATGGCCGCGATTGCCTTCAGCGGTACCACGCTCCCCCAGCATGTGGATGACGTCAAAGCGCCAGCCGTCTATCTGGTAGGGTGCCCGCATCCAGTAGCGCAGTATGGCGTCGTCGGCGCGATAGATAGCGTCCTGTACCTGCTCGCTGGAGAAGTCGAGCTTGGGCAGGCTGCGGATCCCCTTCCAGCTGACATAGTCACCTTCGTTGTCAAAGGTGTAGAAGCTGCGCCACGGTGAGTCCGGGTTGCTCTGGGCACCCTGTGGCGGGCAAAACCAGGGGTGCTCGGTCGAGGTGTGGTTGACCACTGCATCCAGAATGATCTTCATGCCGCGCTGGTGCAGGTTGCGGGTCAGCTCGGCGAACTGTGCATTGCTGCCGAGGTGGGCATCGACCTTGAAGTAGTCCTGGGTATCGTACTTGTGGTTGCTCGGCGAATCGAAGATGGGGTTGAGGTAGAGCGCCGTGACCCCGAGAGATTGCAGATAGTGCAGCTTGGCATCTATCCCCGCCAGGTCCCCGCCGTAAAACTCACAGGCGCCGAGTCCCTCTTCGTGACGGCTGACCGGCTCACCCCACCCCTTGCTGATCACCGCCTTGCCTCTGTACTCGTATTCATGATGCTTCACGCTCAGGGCCGGATCGCCGTTGCAAAAGCGGTCGGGAAAGATCTGGTAGAACACCTGATCCTGCACCCAGGCTGGCGGCTGGTGCAGGCTGTTGAAACGAAAGTGCTGCTCCCGAGGCGGCATGGCCGAGCTGACGCCAGCGCCGTGCAACCACCACTGCTCCTCATCGGTCAGGCATTTGAAGCAGTAGAGATGGATATCCTGCCCTTTGATCAGTGGCAATGTGACTTGCCACACCTGCAATCTGTCCCGGGTCGAGACTGGCGTCATCGCCAGCAGGTACTCTTCGTTGTCAGGTTCGTGGCGCAGCCACACCTCCCGGATCGGGGCATCCAGCTCGCTGAACAGGGTGAGTTGCAAGCTGTCGGCGCTCTCTTTGAACCAGGGCGCCACCTGGGGATGAAACAGAAATGGATGGGTCATGAGTGCTTATTGAGTCAGAAGGTCGGCGAGGGCATTACCCTGTTCGTGAAGCGTTTCGAGCTGGCCTGCCAGCGATTTGGGATCCAGTCCCAGCTGGTCGGCAAGCGGCTTGGGGAAACGGGCAATGATGGCCTGGGCGGGCACGCCCGCATTCCAGGCGAAGGAGATGAAGACGGCGAGCCGGATCAGCACCGCCTCCTTGCTGACCGGATCGTGGGAGAGGGGATCCAGCTGCTGGGAGATTGCATCGACGAAGGCTTCCGACAGGTTCCAGCGCCGCGCCAGTTCGGCACCGAGCTGGGCATAGTCGTACCCCAGCATCTCCCGTTGGGCCTCTACCCGGCTGCTCCCCTTCTGGATCGCCATATTGATGAGCTCGGCCTCTTCCGGCAGTGTGCTCTGGATAAGCAGCTCACCTATGTTGTGGATCAGGGCACAGGTAAAGGCGGTCTCGGGATCCAGCACCTTGGCCTCCTGGGCCAGGGTCTTGGCGATAGTGGCAACCTGGAAGGTCTCGGTCCAGAACTTGTTCTTGTCGAAGCTGGGGGGGGCCTTGAAGGTGCCTATGATGCCGGAGGCGACTACCACGGAGCGCAACCGGTTGAAACCGAGGCGGATCACCGCCTGCTCGATGGAGGTGACATCATTGCCACGGCGCAGGGCGGCCGAGTTGGCCATCCGCAGCACCTTGACGCTGATCACCTGGTCCATGGCGATCTTGCCCGCTATCTGGTCGATACGGGCATTTTCATCGCTGAAACTCTGCATCAACTCATGCAGCAGCTGCGGAATAGTAGGGAGTTGTTTGATCTTGTCAAACAGACGATCCATCGACATGGCTGAGGCAGCCTCCATTGCGAGCACTGCCTCATATTGTGCCACAGGCGGGACACTTGTTCCTGTTTGTGATGCCGGTTTCGTGAGCACGAGGGTCTGTTGCTGTGCAGTTCCGACCGCAATTGAGTCAGTTTTACGCCGGCAGACAACCGCGCTTATAGCACCCAGTCACGCAAGGTGTATTCCAAACTGTGCTGTTTCCCCTTCAGGATCAAGGTCTGGGTGGTGCCGCTCAGGGTGGCGCCTTCGAGCAGTGTGGTGATGACTGCCTGCTCTATGGCGTCGAGAGGAGCCTGACAGGCCATTTCGGTACTGCCGAGGCTGGTAACCCAGAATCTGTCGCCCTCTAGGTGGCCCTGGCCGAAGTAGCGGTTGCAACCAGCGATACCGTTGACGGTGAAGTGTTCACCTATCTCGAAATCGGGCGGATTGTCGCGGGAGGCCGCAATGGCCTGGCCATCCAGCTTGTCGAGCACCCAGTGATGATGCTGCAAGTCTTGCTGAACGAACGAGGGGGTACTGCTGCAGGCGCTGAGCAGGAACAGGGCAAGCAGCAGTAGCAGGAATCTGGGCATGGAAGGGCTCCGGTAGTGGGAGCGACAAGCATACCTCCTGCGCCGTCCCCGGGGCAGGGTGAGGGGAGCCGACCCCGACTGCTTCTGTCGTCCTGTGAGTCAGCCCTGTGTCGTTAAATGGCAACACCTTGCCGTGATCGGGATGCGTTCGATGCTGAACAGGCGATAAGAACACTTATCGCCTCTGTCTCCGTGAGGTGGAACTGCGGGCCTCAGTCAGCGAACAGACGTGCGGCATAACGAGCGAGTCCTGCCGCAATGGAACCGAAGTCATCGCCCCCTTCAAGAGGCGTGGCAGGCAGCTTCTGGCGGATGCTGACTGGCGGTGTCATGGTCAGCCAGCAAACAGGCGCTCGGCATAACGAGCAAGCCCTGCCGCCACCGAGCCAAAGTCATCGCCCCCCTCAAGCGGAATCGTGGGCAACTTCTGACGAATAAAGGCGGCGATCAGCGGCGAACGGGCGCTGCCGCCAGTGACGAAGATGCGGTCCGGCTGCACTCCTGCATTGGTAATGGCTTCGTCCATCAGCTCGCCAATCTTCTCCAGCAGCAGGGCAGAGGCGCTGGCCAGCTGTTCACGATTGAGCTCGGCTTCCAGCCCCTTCTCCAGTTCACTCAGGGATTGGCGATTCAGCTCCTGCTCCGAGAGGGCGATTTTGCCCTGCTCGGCACGCCATACCAGCTGGTGGCTCAGTTTGTGAGCGCGCAGATTGGCCAGCCGTCCCAGTTTGCTGCCCGGCAGGCTGTCGAGCTGCAGATCCTGCAGCTGACGCGCGGTATCCAGGCTGTAGAAACGGCCCTGGGCGCTGACGTCGTTGATGGCGGCGGCATCCCAGAACAGCGGGTGAGGCAGCGGTTTACCTGTCTTGAGGGTTTCGTGCATGCCGAGCAGCGGCATCATGCCTTCCACTGTCAGCCTGATATCGAAGTCATTGCCGCCGATGCGCTGGCCGCTGTGGCCGAGCAGATCGCCGCTGCGATCCAGCTGGTCGCGATGGCTCGGGCCCATGCGCAGCATGGAGCAGTCTGTGGTGCCGCCGCCGATATCCACCACTAGCACGACGGCGTCTTCATCCAGCCGCGCCTCGAACTCGAAACCGGCCGCCACGGGTTCATAGAGGAACTCCACCTGCTCGAACCCGGCCAGACGGGCCGCCTCGGTCAGGATGGCGATGGCCTGCCTGTTGCTCTCTTCCCCTGCCAGCCCCTGAAAGTTGACCGGTCGACCTATCACGGCGCGGCGCACCTGAGTGCCAAGCTGCTGCTCCGCCTCGCGGCGTACGTGCAGCATCATGGCGCAGACGATGTCTTCGAACAGGGCGATCTGGGGAGCCTTGAGGCCGTAGGCGCCGAGGAAGGATTTCGGCGACTTGATGTAATAGCCATCGTCCGGCTCCTCCAGATAGCGCTCCAGCGCCGCAGCGCCGAAGCTGAGTTCGTCGATCAACCCCTCTTCCCGCATCTGGCGGCGTACCGCCTGGGCACGGGTAACCACAGGGCCGCGCAGCTTGAGGTATTCGGCCTGCTGGGCCGGTGCCAGCCCTTCGGCCAGTAGGCCGGCGATGGCGTCTCTGTGGGGCGCGTGCAGCGTGGAGGGGAGATAGCGGGAACCGCCCAGAGTCAGCAGCCTGGGGCTGCCTTGTTCCATCACGGCGACGGCACAGTTGGAAGTACCGTAATCAAATCCGATAAACATGGGCAGCCAGACTCCTGAATAAAAAAGGGCAGGTAGCCTACCCGATGACGTCGGGTCTCACAACCCGACGCCCCGGATATTGAGGTCGCAGGGGAAAATACATAAGGGGGAGCATGTCTGTGTGGAACACAGAGGGAATGGCTCCCTCTGTCGTTCATGGCTACGGGTGCGAGAGGATTACTCCACCTCGTTGTCGCTATGGCCTCGGCTCTCTATGGCCTTGAGGTTGCCGAGGGTGGTATCGGCGATGGCGTGCAGCGCTTCGCGGGTCAGGAAGGCCTGATGGCCGGTAAACAGCACGTTGTGGCAGGCCGACAGACGACGGAACACGTCATCGGTGATCACCTCATTGGACTTGTCGGAGAAGAAGAGGTCTTCCTCTTCCTCATAGACGTCCAGCCCCAGGGCACCGATACGGGCGGTCTTGAGCGCCTCTATGGCGGCGTTGGAGTCGAGCAGACCGCCGCGGCTGGTGTTGATGATCATCACGCCATCCTTCATCTTGGCGAACGCCTCCTTGTTCAGCAGGTGATAGTTCTCCTTGAACAAGGGGCAGTGCAGGCTGATGACATCGGACTGGCGGAACAGGGTGTCGAGATCCACGTACTCGGCACCCAAGTCGATGGCCGCCTGACTCGGGTAGGGATCGCTTACCAGCAGACGCATGCCAAAGCCCTTGAGGATGCGCAGGGTGGCGATGCCGATCTTGCCGGTGCCGATAATGCCGGCGGTGCGGCCATGCATATTGAAGCCGACCAGCCCCTCCAGCGAGAAGTTGGCATCGCGGGTGCGCTGATAGGCTTTATGAATGCGGCGGTTGAGGGTCATCATCAGCCCCACCGCATGTTCGGCAACGGCTTCGGGGGAGTAGGCGGGGACCCGTACCACTTTCAGCCCCAGCTCCTTGGCGGCAGCCAGATCCACATTGTTGTAACCGGCACAGCGCAGGGCGATGACCTTGGTGCCGTTGGCGGCCAGCTCGGTCAGCACTTCCCGGTCGGCGTCGTCATTGACGAACAGGCACACCACGGGGAAGCCGTGGGCCAACCGGGCTGTCTTGGCCTCCAGCCGTACGTCGAAGAACTCCAGCTCATAGCCGTACTGGCTGTTGGCCTGATTGAAGTGTTCCTTGTCGTAGCTCTTGGTACTGAAAACGGCGACTTTCATGGTGTGCTCTCCGCAAATAATGATGTAGTTAAATTACAACAAATGTGGACCGTCATCACGGGATAAATAGGGCCGATTCAGCTCCATGGCATGATGGGAACCGCACTCACTGCGCTTTTATACGAACCATCTACCAATTTGGTGCTGTAGGTCAGATAAACCAGCGCATTGCGCTTTTCGTCGTAAAAACGCACCACTTTCTGCTCCTTGAACACCAGTGAGATGCTGACATCGAACACCTCCTCCCCTGCTTTGAGCTTGGCAGGCAGTGAGATGGGGCCAGTCTGATGGCAGGAAAGCGAGGCGTGAGAGGGATCTTCCGCCAGTCCCAGCCCGCCTTTGACGCCGCCGGTTTTGGGGCGTGCCAGGTAGCAGGCAATGCCGGCGATTTTGGGGTCATCGAACGCTTCCACCAGGATCTTGTGGTTGGGGCCGAACAGTTTGAAGGCGGTACTCACCTCCCCTATGGGGTCGGCCTTGTCTGCCAGGGCCGGCATTGCCATCAGACAGCCCGCCAGCAGCAGGCCTGTATTCATGTTTCGCATATGGTTTCCTTGGGTTGTCAGCAGCAGGCAGGGCGCGATCCCGGCACTCTGGCTGCCACGACCCCGCTTGCCTCAGAGGGCTGTCTGCCCCCGGTCCCTGATGGGCTGGGGATAATCCCGGCGGTGATGCCAGTGCCGCTCAAAGCGCATGCAGTTCGAACACTGTTACCGCGGAGGATACTCCCAATATTGGGCTGGAATACTGTTGAGCAAGGGGGTCATGTCCGGGTTGGGGAGCTGAATGGTGACCCGTTTCTCCAGATTGGCGCTGGCGAGGGCTTCACGGATCTTGGGATTCTCACGGAAGAAGGTCATGAAGCTGCCATCGGCATAGGCCCGTTCCAGCCCTGCCTGGATCGCCTTGGCCAGCTTGGGGTACTCGGGGCTGACGAAAAAGAACTCGGCAAAGGGATAGCGGATCAGCAGGCGCTGATCGATGACCAGATTGGGGTATTGCGCCACCAGTTCGCTGCGCTCGGCAAAGATCTCCACCAGACTGCGCGGGAAGAAATCGAGCTTGTCGCCGTCGTTGATGAGACGAAACAGCGTGCTGTAGCGACCGGAATAAGTCGGGATGCCGGCGTTTTCCAGGATCTTGTTGTCAGCCCAGCCCACACCTTGTGCCGCTTTCAATTGCTTGAGATCGGCCAGCGAATTGATCTGGTTGAACTTCTCCTGAGCGTCGCTGTGGATAAAGGAGAGGCGCAGGCCTTCCAGACCGCGAAACAGCGGGATCGGGACGGCAATGAGGGAGGATTCTAGTGCGCTGGAGGTACCCATCCAGAATACATTGATGGTCTTTCCCTTGCTCAGCTGTTGCTGCAGGCTGTACTGGTTGAGGTTGAGCTCGACCTGCTCGATGCGAAACGGCTGTCCGGCATGTGTCAGCGCCAGTTCCAGCAGTTTGAGCTGATATTCCTTATCGAGATCGTTGATTGGTCGGCTGGGAACCTTGACCGTGAGGGTCTGTGCTTGTGCCAGCAACGGCAGACACAAGCACAGTCTGAGGAACCATTTCACTCTCTGCTCTCCTGTAGAATCCGGGACTTGCCCGGAGTCTAACAGAAGAATCAGGCAACGCGACGGTACACATGAGTGTCGTTGAATTCCTTGGTACTCTGGCATTCAACGCAGAAGCGGGACTCGGGACGAGCCTGCAGCCGCTTGAGAGAAATCTCGTCACCGCAAGATTCGCAGTAACCAAAATCCCCTTCGTTGATACGCCTTAACGCACCCTGCAGCTTGCGCAGGTGCAACTTGTCATGCTCGATGCGGTTCAGCTCCAGACGACGGGCTTCCTCGATACTGGCACGGTCAATTTCATCAGCCATCTCGTTGGTATCGGTGGCGATGGCCTGGCTGGCCTGGGAGTTGAGGCGATCTTCGAGTTCGAGGATCTGACGCTCGATCTGCCCCTTGTAAAAGGCCAGTTGGTCTTTAGTCATGAAATCACACATACGGTTTACTACCAGTCAGTTACTAACCCAATTATCCCTGTTTATGGGGGCTGTCTGCCTGCAGACCAAGCCCTGTGTCCTGAATTTGCACCAAATCCAAGCAGGAGAGTGCAAATCAGGGCGGGCCTTGTACCAAAAAAATGCAGGCATGCAAAGCAAATAGGATAAGGATTGTGCGCCCTTGCAAAAAAATGACCCGATCCGGACAGGGTCTGACTGAGAACATGGGGGATCAGGCACCCTCGTTGGCATCGGCCTTGCAGTGGGTCCTGGGTGAGCCAAGGTGTTTAGTATTTGGTGCCGACATGGTCATTATATGCACCGTTATTTATAATTTTTTAAACACCACCGCTTGACATCGGCCTTAACGGCGGGCTTTTATGGTGTTGTTGATTACAATTTGATAACAAGGGTGTTCCATATACTAGACACCCTTGCCAATGGCAATCGTAAAGTCGGGGTTTAACATGGACAGTATCAAGGGCTGGATGGAGAGCAATCGCATCACGGAAGTGGAGTGCCTGTTTCCGGATTTTACCGGTAATGCCCGAGGCAAGATCATTCCAGCCAACAAATTTTTGCGCGAAGGGGGCATGCGGCTGCCCGAGGTCATCTTCACCCAGACGGTGACCGGCGAGTACCCGGATGACGACAGCATGATAGACCCGCTGGAGCGGGACATGCAGCTCTACCCGGACCCCAACACCATTCGTTTCGTGCCCTGGGCGCTGGAGCCGACCGCTCAGGTGATCCACGACTGTTTCGACATCAATGGCAATCTTATCGACATAGCGCCGCGTTCGGTGCTGCGTCGGGTCCTGTCATTTTATGAGAAGCAGGGCTGGAAGCCGGTGGTGGCCCCCGAGCTCGAATTCTACCTGGTCAAGCGCAACGAAGACCCCGACTATCCACTGGTACCGCCCATTGGCCGCAATGGCCGCCCGGAGACGGCTCGCCAGTCGTTCAGCATCGATGCGGTCAACGAATTCGACCCCATCTTCGAGGACATGTACGACTACTGCGAGGCGCAGGAACTGGAAGTGGACACCCTTATCCACGAATCCGGCGCCGCCCAGATGGAGATCAACTTTCTGCACGGCGATGCCATCGCTCTGGCTGATCAGGTGTTCCTGTTCAAGCGCACCATGCGGGAAGCGGCTCACCGTCACGGCATCTATGCCACCTTTATGGCCAAGCCGATGAGCGACGAGCCGGGCTCCGCCATGCACATCCACCAGAGCCTGGAAGATGTGAACGGTCGCAACCTGTTCGGCACGGACAATGGCGGTAATACCGAGCAGTTCATGCACTTCATCGCCGGTCTGCAGAAATACACACCAGCCGTGACCGCCTTGCTGGCGCCGAACGTCAACTCCTATCGTCGGCTCACCTTTGGCGAGAGCGCGCCGCGCAACGTGCAGTGGGGTGTAGAGAACCGCACCTGTGGCCTGCGGGTGCCCTTCTCCGATGCCAGTGCCCGCCGGGTAGAGAACCGTTTTGCTGGCGCCGATGCCAACCCCTATCTGGCGCTGGCTGCGACCCTGGCCTGCGGCTACCTCGGCATGATGGAAAAGCTGGATCCGTTGCCGGAAATGAAGTCGAGCGCCTATGACCTGCCTTACAGTCTGCCCCGCTCGCTGGAGGAGGCTCTGAGCCATCTTGAGCAGTGCGAGCCCCTCAAGGAGATGCTGGGGGAGCGTTTCATCCGCGCCTTCGTGGCTGTCAAGCGCAAGGAGTACGAGACCTACTTCGGGGTGATCAGCCGCTGGGAGCGCGAGTTCCTGCTGCTGAACGTGTGATCCCGTGGGCGTGCCAGCCCCTACAGTGGGGAGGCCAGACCCGGCCTCTCCTGTCCTTGTATCGAAGACACCAGAAAGCATGCCAGCTGTGAGTGGCAGTGACTGAAAGCGCGCCTGCCACCCGTATTGATTGACGAAAGAGTCCCGCTTAAATCGAAGGAACCGAGGAGCAAATACAATGCAGCACACGACACGTGAGTGGCAGCAGCTGGATGCCAGCCACCACCTGCATCCCTTTACCGATTTTCAGGCGCTGAACCAGAAGGGCAGCCGCATCATCACCAGGGCCGAAGGCATCTATCTGGAAGACTCCGACGGGCGTCGCATTCTGGACGGCATGGCGGGACTCTGGTGCGTCAACATGGGCTACGGTCGTCAGGAGCTGGTGGAGGCAGCCACCAAACAGATGCAGCAATTGCCCTACTACAATCTTTTCTTCCAGACAGCACACCCTCCTGTGATCGAGTTGGCGACCCTGCTGGCCGAGGTGACTCCGCCCCATCTCAATCATGTCTTCTTCACCGGCTCTGGCTCCGAGTGCAACGATACGGTGCTGCGCATGGTCCGCCACTACTGGGCCAGCAAGGGGCAGCCGGACAAGCAGGTGATCATCAGCCGCCACAACGCCTATCACGGCTCCACCGTGGCGGGTGCCAGTCTGGGTGGCATGAAGGGCATGCACGCCCAGGGCGGCCTGCCCATTCCCGGCATAGTGCACATCGATCAGCCCTATCACTTCGGTGAGGGGCAGGGCATGAGTGCCCACGAGTTCGGTCTGGAGCGTGCCCGCCAGCTGGAGCAGAAGATCCTGGAACTGGGGGTGGACAAGGTGGCCGCCTTCATCGGCGAGCCCATCCAGGGCGCCGGCGGCGTCATCATTCCCCCCGACAGCTACTGGCCCGAGATCCAGCGTATCTGCGATCACTACGGTATCCTGCTCATTGCCGACGAGGTGATCTGCGGCTTTGGCCGTACCGGCCACTGGTTCGCCAGCGAGGGATTCGGCATCAAGCCGGACCTCATGTGCCTGGCCAAAGGCATCACCTCCGGCTATCTGCCCATGGGGGCCGTGATGGTGGGGGATCGCGTTGCCAGGGTGCTGGTGGACGAGGGCGGCGAATTCAACCACGGCTTCACCTATTCCGGTCATCCAGTGGCCTGCGCCGTCGCCATTGCCAACATTAAGCTTATGCAAAGCGAAAGCATAGTTAAGCGAATTCATGATACTATCGGCCCCTATTTGCAGCGCCGCTGGCGCGAGCTGGCAGACCATCCGCTGGTGGGCGAAACCCGTGGCAAAGGCCTGGTGGCCGCGCTGGAAATAGTGCAGGACAAGCAGACCAACAGCCGCTTCCCGGCTGGGCTGCAAGCCGGCATGACCTGCCGGGAATTCTGCTTTAACAATGGCTTGGTGATGCGGGCGGTCGGCGATACCATGATCATATCGCCCCCCTTGGTCATCACCGAGGAACAGGTGGATGAATTGGTCAATCTGGCCAGGCTCAGTCTGGATCTGACGGCGGCAAAGCTGAAAGGGTAGGCGGGGGCTGGGCAGGTTGGCTTACGCATATAATTTGCTTAGGAGACAAGGACGATGTCTTTCAAAACGGGAATGATTGCCGCTTCTGTGGCGCTGGTCATGGCAAGTACCGGGGCGATGGCCGACGAGAAGGTGTTGCACGTCTACAACTGGAGCGACTATATCGCGCCGGAGACCCTGGAAAACTTCCAGAAAGAGACGGGCATCAAGGTGGTATACGACGTGTTCGACAGCAACGAGGTGCTGGAAGCCAAGTTGCTGGCGGGCAGTTCAGGTTACGACATAGTCGTGCCGTCCAACCCCTTCCTGGCCAAGCAAATCAAGGCGGGCGTGTTCCAGAAACTGGACAAGTCCAAACTCTCCAATTGGCAAAATATGGATGCCGACCTGTTGAAGGCGCTCGAACCGAGTGACCCGGGCAACCAGTACTCCATTCCTTACCTGTGGGGCACCATCGGCTATGCCTACAACGCCGAGAAGGTAAAAGCAGTGTTGGGCAAGGATGCGCCGGTGGACTCCTGGGATCTGGTGTTCAAACCGGAGAACATGGCCAAGTTGAAGGAGTGCGGTGTCTCCTTCCTCGACTCACCGACCGAAATGCTGCCGGCCGCCCTGCAATATCTGGGCTTCAAACCGGATAGCCAGAAGCCGGACGAGTTGAAGCAGGCAGAGGCACTGTTCCTCTCCATCCGCCCCTATACCGCCTATTTCCACTCCTCCAAGTACATCTCGGATCTGGCCAACGGCAACCTTTGCGTCGCGGTCGGCTATTCCGGTGACTTGCAGCAGTCCAAGGCGCGGGCAGCGGAAGCCAACAACGGCGTGGCGCTGACCTACAGCATTCCGAAAGAGGGGGCGGGCAGCTTTTTTGACATGATCGCCATTCCGGCTGATGCCAAGAACGCAGAGTCCGCGCACACCTTCATCAACTACCTGATGAAGCCTGAGGTGATCGCCAGCATCACCAACTTTGTGCAGTTCCCGAATGGCAACAAAGCAGCGACGCCCCTGGTGGATGAGGCTATCCGTACCGACCCGGGTATCTACCCCAATGCCGAGACGCTGCAGAAGATCTATACCTTCCCGGATCTGCCGGCCAAGGTGCAGCGCCTGATGACCCGCAGCTGGACCAAGATCAAGTCTGGCAAGTAAGTGACGAGTACCCCTCCCGGTCTGCAGTTCGGCCGGGAGGGTGGTGACAACCCGACAGGTTGAACGGCGCGTATGGATGCGCAGCTGGCATACCAAAAACAGATGAGGACTGATACGTGCACACAACCAAGACAGTGACTATGACCCTGGCCCTGGGGTTGGCAAGCCTGGCTCATGCCGCCCCCGTGGTTCATTTCTACAACTGGTCCGATTATATCGGTGAAACCACCCTCAGCGATTTCCAGCAGGCGACCGGGATCAAGACCGTCTATGACGTGTTCGATTCCAACGAGACCCTGGAAGGCAAGTTGCTGACCGGACGTACCGGTTACGATCTGGTGGTGCCTTCCAACAACTTCCTGGCCAAGCAGATCACGGCAGGTGCATTCCAGAAGCTGGATCCCGCCCTGCTGCCCAATCTGGTCAATCTGGATCCCGTCTTGCTCAAGCAGCTCGACAAGGTGGATCCGGGTCACCAATACGCAGTCCCCTATCTGTGGGGAACCAACGGCATCGGTTACAACGTCGACAAGATCAAGGATGTGCTGGGAGTCGACAAGATTGACTCCTGGGCTGTGATTTTCGAACCGGAAAATATGCAGAAGCTGTCCCGCTGTGGTGTCGCCTTCCTCGACTCGGCGGACGAGATGATCCCGGCCGTGCTCAACTACCTCGGACTCGATCCCAACAGCCATAAGCCGGAAGATATCAAGCGTGCCGAGGAACAGTTGCTGAAGGTGCGGCCCTATGTGACCTATTTCCACTCATCCAAGTACATAGCCGATCTCGCCAATGGCGACATCTGTGTGGCGGCGGGTTTCTCCGGCGACATATTGCAGGCAGCGGCCCGTGCCGACGAGGCGGGCAAGGGGATCAATATTGCCTACAGCATCCCGAAAGAGGGGGGCAATCTCTGGTTTGACATGATGGCTATCCCGGCGGATGCCACCAATGTGAAAGAGGCGCATGCCCTCATCAACTATGTGCTCCAGCCCGAAGTGATCGCCAAGGTCAGCAACTATGTGGGCTATGCGAATCCCAATGCCAAGGCGGGAGAGTACATGGACGAGAGCGTGCGAGATGACGAGTCAGTCTATCCACCCCAGGCGGTGCTGGAACGACTCTATGTGCAGCAAGCGCATCCCCGGGCAGTGCAGCGTCTGATCACCCGGAGTTGGACCAAGATCAAGTCCGGAACCTAACCTTGGCGCCCACCCCGGGGCGCCAGATTGTTTTATGGATCGGCCAAAGGCCGGTATCACGTTTGGGAGTTTGGTAATGGCGATAGCCTCCAGTGCCTACAAGAAAGCCCTCGAGGGCAACCAGCAGCGCAAAGAAGTGCTGGTCAAAATAGATCGGGTAAGCAAGCAGTTCGATGAAACGCTGGCGGTCGACAACGTGTCCCTCAACATCCACAAGGGGGAGATCTTCGCCTTGCTGGGAGGTTCCGGCTCCGGCAAATCGACACTGCTGCGGATGCTGGCGGGATTCGAGCGCCCCACAGAGGGGCGGCTGTTCCTCGATGGGGTCGACATCACCGACATGCCGCCTTATGAACGTCCCATCAACATGATGTTCCAGTCCTACGCCCTGTTCCCCCACATGACGGTGGCGCAGAATATCGCCTTTGGCCTCAAGCAGGATGGCCTGCCCAAGGCGGAGGTGGATGCGCGGGTGGAAGAGATGCTCAAGCTGGTGCAGATGGCCCAGTATGCGCGCCGCAAGCCGCATCAGCTCTCCGGTGGTCAGCGCCAGCGGGTCGCGCTGGCTCGTTCCCTGGCCAAGCGCCCCAAGCTGTTGCTGCTGGACGAACCCATGGGGGCGCTGGACAAGAAGCTGCGTTCACAGATGCAACTGGAGCTGGTGGAGATCATAGAGCGGGTCGGCGTAACCTGCGTCATGGTGACCCATGATCAGGAAGAGGCCATGACCATGGCCGAGCGGATCGCCATCATGCACCTCGGCTGCATCGAGCAGATAGGCAGCCCGATGGATATCTACGAAACCCCGGCCAGCCGGCTGGTGTGCGAGTTCATCGGCAACGTCAACCTGTTTGACGGCCTGCTGGTGGAGGATGAGCAGGACCATGCCACCATCGCTTGCGCCGATCTGGAGCAGCCCATCTACGTGGGCCACGGCATCAGCTCCCGCGCCGAGAACAAGAAGGTGACCTACGCGCTGCGGCCGGAAAAACTGCTGATGAGTACCCAGAAACCGACCGAGATCGAGCATCCGGACTTCAACTGGACCAAGGGTGAGGTCTATGACATCGCCTATCTGGGTGGTCACTCGGTTTATCATATCCAGCTGCCCTCGGGCAAAATCGTTCAGGCTTTCATCGCCAATGCCGAACGCCACGGCAAGCGGCCAACCTGGGATGACCAGGTGTTCCTCTATTGGGAAGATGACAGCGGCGTGGTGCTGCAATCATGAAGGCATTGAGACGACTGAAGCGACTGGGTGGGCGCCAGCTGGTGATCGGCATTCCGTTCTTCTGGCTGTTCCTCTTCTTCCTGCTGCCCTTCATCATAGTGGTGAAGATCAGCTTCGCCGAAGCGGACGTGGCGATCCCGCCTTATACCGACGTGGTGAGCTGGGCCGACAATCAGCTCACCATACTGCTCAACCTGGGCAACTACCTCTTGCTGCAGGAGGATGAGCTCTACATAGCTGCCTATATTGGCTCCCTCAAGATAGCCTTCATCAGCACAGTGCTCTGTCTGTTGATCGGCTATCCCATGGCCTACACCATAGCGCGCGCCAACAAGGAGACCCAGACGGTCTTGTTGTTGCTCATCATGATGCCAACCTGGACCGCCATTCTGATCCGGGTCTACGCCTGGATGGGGATCCTCAGCAACAACGGCCTGCTCAACAGTCTGTTGATGGGCATAGGCCTCATCGACGAGCCGCTGCAGATCCTCAACACCAACCTGGCTGTCTACATCGGCATCGTTTACTCCTACCTGCCGTTCATGGTGCTGCCGCTCTATGCCAATCTGGTCAAGCATGACCAGAGTCTGCTGGAGGCAGCCTCCGATCTCGGTGCCCGCAACCTGACACGCTTCTGGCGGATCACTGTGCCCCTCTCCAAGAACGGCATCATTGCCGGCTGTATGCTGGTGTTTATCCCGGTCGTGGGTGAGTTCGTGATCCCGGAGCTGCTTGGTGGCCCGGAGACCCTGATGATCGGCAAGGTGCTGTGGCAGGAGTTCTTCAACAACCGTGACTGGCCGGTGGCCTCTGCCCTGGCGGTAGTGATGCTGGCGGTGCTGATAGTCCCCATCATCCTGTTTAACCGCAACCAGGCTAAAGAGCTGGAGGGCAAGGTATGAAGAAGGAACTGCTGATAGTCCCTCTGTCATTCCTGTTCAACTGCAACCAAGCTAAGGAATTGGAGGAAAAGGTATGAAAAAGGAGCTGCTGATAGTCCCTCTGTCCTCCCTGTTCAATTGCAACCAGGCTAAAGAGCTGGAGGGCAAGGTATGAAACGTTTCGGTTTTGCCAAGATGATGCTGTGGCTGGGGTTGCTGTTTATCTACCTGCCCATGGTCATCATGGTGATCTACTCCTTCAACTCCTCCAAGCTGGTGACGGTCTGGGGAGGCTGGTCACTCAAGTGGTACTTCGGCCTGCTCGATAACAAGCAGCTGATTGGATCCGTGCTGCGCTCGCTGGAGATAGCGCTCTACACTGCGGTTGCTGCCGTGGCGCTGGGGACTGTGGCTGCCTTCGTGCTGACCCGGATCCCGCACTTCCGTGGCCGGACCCTGTTCGGTGGCATGGTGACGGCACCCCTGGTGATGCCCGAAGTGATCACGGGTCTGTCGCTGTTGCTGCTGTTCGTCGCCATGGCGCAACTGGTGGGCTGGCCTGCCGAGCGTGGCATGCTGACCATCTGGATTGCCCATACCACCTTCTGTACCGCCTATGTGGCGATCGTGGTGTCGGCGCGACTGCGGGAGCTGGATCTCTCCATCGAGGAGGCGGCCATGGATCTGGGGGCCAAGCCCTGGAAGGTGTTCTTCCTGATCACCATCCCCATGATCGCCCCTTCGCTGGCGGCTGGCGGCATGATGTCGTTTGCCCTGTCGCTGGATGATCTGGTGCTGGCGAGCTTTGTCTCGGGGCCGGGCGCGACCACCTTGCCGATGGAAGTTTTCTCGGCAGTGCGGCTCGGGGTGAAACCCGAGATCAACGCTGTGGCCAGCCTGATCCTGCTGTCAGTGTCGCTGTTCACCTTCAGCAGCTGGTATCTGATGGCCAGGGCGGAAAAACGTCGCCGCGCCGAGATCGCCATGACTACCCAGATGCAGGCAGTCGCCTGACCTCGTGCTAATATCCGCATTCTCTCGTCAATCCGGAGGATGAGAATGCGGATCTCCATCTTTAGTGGCCAGGGTACCGAACTGGTACCGGGCCTGGTCAGTGCCATCAACAAGCAAGCCACGACCATACCGCTCTGGTGCGGTTTTGGCGGCCTGGGTGGCGATGAGCAAAGTGACCCACGTCATCATGGCGGCCCGGATAGGGCGCTGCACTACTACCCTGCCGATCACTACCCCTGGTGGCACAACTGGCAAACCGCCATGGGCCTTGCTGCGCCCCGCACACCCTGGCAACCAGCCGCTTTTGGCGAGAATCTGTCCGGCCTTGGGTTGACCGAGGAGCAGGCCTGTATTGGTGATGTCTATCGGCTCGGTGAGGCGCTGATCCAGATAAGCCAGCCCAGGTCCCCTTGTTTCAAACTGAACCTGCGCTTTGGTTACCCCCAGCTCTCTCAGGTGATGCAACTCAATGGTCGCTGTGGCTGGTTGCTGCGGGTGCTGGAGGAGGGGACGGTCGTACCGCAAGAGACTATGGAGCTGGTCGACAGACCCTATCCCGCTCTGACCGTAAAGCGCACCGCAGACATATTGTTCAACCAGGTGCGCAACGAAGCGGATCTGCTGTTGCTGCTGGAAAACCCGGCGCTCTCCCCCAATTGGCGCCAGCATGCGGCCAACTGGCTGGAACATGGTGTGGTGGCTGATTGGCAGCGCCGTTTGTTGGGCCCGGCCGAATTTCAGTTTTTCTTAGGTAGGTTGGAAAAATGTCACAGCGGTGCACCCTTTCTGTGAACCCTGGGCCAAAGCGTTGAATAGTTGAACCAATGGCCACTTTTTTCCTGTCAAACGTAAAAAAGGCTTGTGTCATGTCAGGGCTTTAGGTAAATTCTCGCCCCGCAGACATCGGTGTGTAGCGCAGCTTGGTAGCGCACTTCGTTCGGGACGAAGGGGTCGGAGGTTCGAATCCTCTCACACCGACCATATTAGAAAAGGCCGCTCAATGAGCGGCCTTTTCGCATCTGGTTTTTGCTGATCTTCGGTACGAAAAATATTGCTGGTTGCTGGTTGCTGGTTGCTGGTTGCTGGTTGCTGGTTGCTGGTTGCTGGTTGCTGGTTGCTGGTTGTGACCGAGGCATATCGATACCAAGACAGTTTTTCTTTCCTTTTTCATCTTGTCTCTTCTTGCCGTCGTGTTGCGCAGCCATTAAAAGGGCCACCGCTCGGTGGCCCATGGGTGGAGTCTGATCCTGACTCCGGCACTCTAGATTGTGGCAATCTCGCTATGGGTCTTGTCTATGGTGCCCTCCTTGCGCGCCAGGCGCTTACTCAGATATGCCAGTGCTGATGCCGCAATGCCTTGAAGCTGTGTTGAGGTTGCAAGGCCGCGTGCTTGGGGTACTCACTAATGAAATGTTCGATTCCCTCCATCAGTTGTGAACGTAATGAAGACACGGGCTCATGCCAGGCTTGCAGGCATAAATGGCCGGGGATCAACTGCTCCTGATAGTCTTCCAGCAGCTGTTCTGGCCAGGGTTCAATACCGGAATTGCGTTGCAGTAGATAATGGGCGGCGGGTTCACGGGCATAAATGAACTGAATCTGGGCCAGATCGCGTTGGCTTAGCGTTTGACTGTTTATGTGACAGGTCAAATATTTTCCCGTCTTCAGATCCAAGAAGTGACCGCGTTGCCGACAGGCTACGATGCGATACCAGGGCAGGTGCGAACAGAGAGAGTATCCCTCAAGCTCCTGTTCCAGCCAGTGGCGACACTCAGGTGTCTGCACCTCGTCGAGCATGGACTCGAGCTGTGTCAACAAGGCTCTGGATGGTTTGGTAGCCAGTTTCGCACTCATCGCCTGCAATCCTCCCTCTGCACATAATCCCGAATTTCAGTATGGACCCGTGGGCGGCAGAGGGGGTAACGATTCTAATGATTAAAATCAGATTAGCAGCGTGGTTTTTATGCAATAGGTGGGGTCAGCCCACCAGATAGGTTCCGGTACCGAAGGCGATGTGGGTGCCCTCTTCGTTGTGCAGTTCCATTCGGGCTACGGCGACCTTGCTGCCAGCACGGATGATGTGGGCGGTGGCGATGAACTCGTTGCCGCGGCCCGGGCGCAGGTAGTCCACCCGCAGGTCTATGGTGCCGAGGCGGGAGAATCGCTCCTTGAGGTAGCTGGGGGAGAAGTCTTCCAGCTCGTCGATGCAGGAGGCGGCGACTATCATGCCGCCGGCCACATCCAGCAGACTGGCGGTGACGCCGCCGTGCAAGATGTTGTGGAAGGGGTTGCCGATCAGCTTGTCATCCATCTTGATGCGCAGCTCCACCTTGTCGAAGTCGTAGTGGGTCACCTGCATGCCAATCAGCTTGTTGAACGGCATCCGCTCGGCGAACAGGTTGGCAATGCCACTGAGCGCCATCTTCTTCAGCATGTGTTTCATTCTCTGATACCGATCCCTGTCATCAAAGCCGAGTAAAAACTCCAGCCAGTCTGCAACACTTTATTAACAGTCGCAATGGCAGGTTTATTGTGAGCGGCGGCTGCTTTAGAATGGCGACCCCAAAGGAGAGCCCATGACCGTCATTGCCGAAACCCTGCCCGATACTCCACTTGCCTTGTTGCAGGCGGTATTCGGCTACCAGCAATTTCGGCCGGGCCAGCTGGAGATCATCGAGCAGATAGTGGCGGGACGCGATGCCATGGTGCTCAAGCCCACAGGTGGCGGCAAGTCACTCTGCTTCCAGATCCCGGCGCTGCTGCGACCCGGGCTGGGCGTAGTGGTCTCCCCGCTTATCTCGCTGATGAAGGATCAGGTCGACAGCCTGCGCGCCAACGGTGTGGCGGCCATCTACATCAACTCGGCCCTGAGCCGGGAGGAGATGATCCAGAACTTTGCCGCCATGCGCCGCGGCGAGATAAAGCTGCTCTACGTTTCCCCCGAGCGCTTGTTGCAGCATGAGTTCATGGATCGGCTGGCGGAGCTGCCGCTCGGCCTGTTCGCCATCGACGAGGCCCACTGCGTCTCCCAGTGGGGCCACGATTTTCGGCCGGAATACGCGGCGCTCGGCCGACTCAAGCAGTGGTTCCCCCAGGTGCCCGTGGTGGCGCTCACTGCCACCGCCGACGAGGCGACCCGCAGCGACATGCTGCACCGGTTGGAGCTCAACGATCCCTTCATCCATACCGCCAGCTTTGACAGGCCCAACATCCGCTACAGCCTGGTGGAGAAGTTCAAGGCGGCGGAGCAGCTGCTGCGCTATGTGCAGAGCCAGAAGGGCAACTGCGGCATCGTCTACTGCTCAAGTCGCAATCGGGTGGAGGAGGTGGCCGAGCGCCTCTCCCGCCACGGCAGCAAGGCCGCGCCCTACCACGCCGGTCTGCCCCTGGCCCAGCGCCAGCAGACCCAGGATGCCTTCCTCAAGGATGACATCGAGATAGTGGTGGCGACGGTGGCGTTCGGCATGGGAATCGACAAGCCCAACGTGCGCTTCGTGGTGCACTACGACATCCCCAAGAACATCGAATCCTACTATCAGGAGACGGGCCGGGCCGGCCGTGACGGTACCCCGGCCGAGGCGCTGCTGCTGTACGACCCCGCCGACATAGGCCGGGTGCGGCGCCTGCTCGACAACATAGAAAACCCGCAGCAGTTGCAGGTTGAGCAGTACAAGCTCAACGTGATGGCGGCCTTTGCCGAGGCGCAGACCTGTCGTCGTCAGGTGCTGCTCAACTACTTCGGCGAGTACAACGACAAGCCGTGCGGCAACTGTGACATCTGTCTGGATCCGCCCAAGAGCTATGACGGCACCGAGGATGCCCAGAAGGCGCTCTCCTGCGTCTGGCGGGTGGGTCAGAACTTCGGGGTCGGTTACGTGGTGGAGGTGCTGCGCGGCTCTCTCAACCAGCGCATCAAGGACCATGGCCACGACAAGCTGTCGACCTACGGCATCGGCAAGGATCAGAGCCACGAGTACTGGATGAGCGTGATCCGCCAGCTGATCCACAAGGGGCTGCTGACCCAGAACATCACCCGCAATCTGGTGCTGCAGCTGACCGAGGCGTCCCGCCCCGTGCTACGTGGCGAGATGAAGCTGGAACTGGCGGTGCCACGGTTGCAACCCATCTCCAGTCGCAAGGAGAAGCGCAGCGGCCTGCTGGACAACGCCAACTACGACAAACGACTGTTCAAGGAGCTGCGCGGTCTGCGCAAGCAGATCGCCGAAGACGAAGAGGTGCCGCCCTACGTGGTGTTCAATGACGCGACTCTGGTGGAGATGGCTCAGCTGATGCCGATGACCGAGGCTGAGATGCTCGCCATCAATGGCGTCGGGCATCGCAAGCTGGAGCGCTTCGGCGAAGCCTTTATGGACCTTATCATCGACTACTGTCGGCGGTAGGCAATGACCCCAGCCTCCCGCTCAAGAATGGGAGGGGCACTTTTACACCCTTCTTTACAAGGGCTGGGGTCGCCTGGATAAGGGGGTTATTTCAAGCTGGCATAGAAGGCAGCCAGATTTTCCATGTCTGCTTCGGTCAAGGGGGCCATAAAAGGCACCATCAAGGGCTCCTGGCGACTGCCATCCTTGAAGGCTTTCAACTGTTTCACCAGATAGGCGGCATTCTGGCCGGCCAGATGGGGATAGTTGGGGATCAGTGCCTTGCCTTCTACCCCGTGACAGGCAGCACAGACCGCCGCCTTGGCCTTGCCCGCTTCGATATCGGCGGCCTTGGCCAGATGTCCCCAAGCCAGTGCCAGCAGCGGCAGGGCATACACCCATCTTTGCATCTTCTTCTCCTTGAAATGAAATAGCGCAATCGCCTGTTAGCCGAACTCGGCCGACGGCGGTATAAAGAGTGACACGAGCATACGCAGGGACGAATCGCACCACCATGAAGCTGATCAACACTTTTGCCACTGAATTGCCCTGGGCTTGTGAGCCTGTCGTCCCCCAGCCACTGCGTGAACCCAGGTTGCTGCATCTCAATCGTGGTCTGCTGGCCGAGCTTGGGCTGGAGGGTGTCAGTGACACTGACTGGCTTGCCTGTTGTGGTCTGGGGCAGCAGCTGCCTGGCATGCAGCCTGTGGCGCAGGTCTATGCGGGCCATCAGTTCGGTGGTTACAGCCCGCGCCTCGGTGATGGCCGCGCCCTGTTGCTGGGGGAGCAACTGACCACCGATGGCCAGCGCTGGGATCTGCACCTGAAAGGGGCTGGCAAGACGCCCTTCTCCCGCTTCGGTGACGGCCGGGCCGTGCTGCGATCCAGCATCCGCGAGTATCTTGCCTCAGAGGCGCTCCATGCCCTCGGTATCCCCAGCACCCGCGCACTGGTGCTGGTGGGCAGCAAGGAGCCCGTGTACCGGGAGCAGGAAGAGACGGGCGCAACCGTGCTGCGTACCGCGCCCAGCCATCTGCGCTTCGGTCACATCGAATACTTTGCCTGGAGTGGTCAGGGGGAGAAGATCCCGGCTCTCATCGATTATCTGCTGCGTTACCACTTCCCCGAACAGGAAAACGGCGCCGAGCTGTTTGCCGAAGTCGTGCGCCGCACGGCACGGCTTATCGCCAAGTGGCAGGCGGCGGGTTTCTGCCACGGTGTGCTCAATACCGACAACATGTCCCTGCTTGGTTTGACCCTGGATTACGGTCCATACGGTTTCATCGATGCCTATGTGCCGGATTTTGTCTGCAACCACTCTGATCCGGATGGTCGCTATGCACTGGATCAGCAACCGGCGGTGGGTTACTGGAATCTGCAAAAGCTGGCTCAGGCGCTGGCCGGGCATGTCGACGGCGACGCCCTGGCCACCTCGCTGGCCCAGTACGAACATCAGCTGATGCTGCACTACTCCGAGCTGATGCGAGCCAAGCTTGGGCTGACGCAGTGGGAGGAGGAAGATCCCGCCCTGTTCCGCCAGCTGTTCCAGCTGCTGGCGAGCCAGGGGGTGGATTATCACCTCTTCCTGCGCCGCCTGGGTGAGGTGACAGGGAAGGGGGAGTGGCCTGTCTCTCTGCTGGCCTTGCTGCCGGATCCTGCCATCTGGCAGGGATGGCTTGAACTTTATCGGGTGCGGCTAACCCGGGAGGGGAGCGAGGATGCTGTCCGCAAGGCACAGATGGATGCCATCAATCCCAAGTACGTGCTGCGCAATGCCCTGGCCCAGCAGGCGATAGATGCCGCCGAGAGTGGGGATATGACCCCGTTCGAGCGGCTGCTTGCTGCCTTGCAGCAGCCCTATGATGAACAACCCGAGTATGCAGATCTGGCTACGCCCGTCCCTCAGTGGTATTGCGGTGGTGAGCTTTCTTGCAGTAGCTGAGGAATAAACCATGAATTGGCGCGTGAATCGCATCGAACTGGAGCAAGGCGTTGTGATGCTGGATTGCCCGGGACTCTGCTGGGATACCTTTCCGGCGCTGGCCGAGGGCTTGTTGCAGGAGTGGGAGTTAGGGTTTGTCGACAAGGAGTGGGGCGCCGATCGTCACAGCTGGCGGCTGGAATTTGAAGGGAGTCAGCTCAGGCTGGAATATGAGCACTACAGCGGTTGCTGGTTGGCGGCAGTGCAGCCGGCAGATCGCGAGGTGGTGATCTGGATTGGCCGACAGCATAAAGATTGAACTATCGGTTTGGGGCCTATGGTCTTGTTCCTTAGGCGACAATGGCCGCTGGCCGAATCAGCAGCATAAAGATTGAACTATCAGTTGGGGGGCGTATAATCTCGCCCCTCGATTATCGCCAATGGTGGCGGTATGGGTTCCCTAACCCCATTAACCAAAAAGGTCACAATATGAATTTGACCCCTGCTCAGCACCGCACGGCGCTGGTGCGTCTCTCTTTGTTCCACATCCTGATCATTGCCAGCAGCAACTATCTGGTGCAGCTGCCGATCACCATTTTCGGCTTTCACACCACCTGGGGGGCGTTCAGCTTCCCGTTCATCTTCCTGGCCACCGACCTGACGGTACGGATCTTCGGTGCTGGCCTGGCACGCAAGATTATCCAGACAGTCATGCTGCCTGCGCTGACGGTGTCCTATGTCCTCTCAGTACTGTTTCTCGAAGGCAGTTTCCAGGGGGTCGGTAATCTGGCCGAGTTCAACCTGTTCGTGGCGCGCATCGCTCTGGCCAGTTTCATGGCCTATCTGGTGGGCCAGTTCATGGATGTGGTGGTGTTCAACCGGTTGCGCCTGCTCAGGGCCTGGTGGGTGGCGCCAGCTGCCTCGACCCTGTTTGGCAATCTGGTGGATACCATCGCCTTCTTCAGCATCGCCTTCTGGCGCAGCACGGATCCCTTCATGGCCGAGCACTGGGTCGAGATCGCCACCGTGGACTATGTTTTCAAGCTGCTGATAAGCCTTGGGTTGTTTGTACCGCTCTACGGTGTTTTGCTGCGTTACCTCAGCCGCAAGCTGGTGGGTGAGGCCGGATTGGCCGGTCTGCAAACGGCGACGCGCCAAGCCTGACGAGATTGACCACCCCGGCGGTGGTCAATTTTTTGCACTTTCGGAAAATAAGGGTTGCTTAGTTAAATGAGAATGATTATTGTTAACTTGTTTTCCGGGAAAGACTTCATTCGTTCCAACGTGATGGACTTCTTGTGAAGGCACGACATTGCTCACATTGCTTCCAGTTATAGGGCCAGTTCTTCTGGCCCTCTTTTTTTGTCTTTTTTTCAGCAAGTTTCAGCCATAAAAAATGGGAGCCAGGGCTCCCATCGTCATGTTGATTTCGGCTTACTCGATATCGAGTGCCTCAGGGGAGAGGATCACCCCTGTGGTATCTGCGTAAAGATGATCATCCGGCAGGAAGGTGACGCCACCGAAGTTGACCGGCAGATCCGTCTCCCCCACGTCCTTGCTGTCGGCGCCGACCGGAATGGCCGCCAGTGCCTGGATACCGATATCCAGATCTTCCAGGATATCGACTTCGCGCACGCAGCCATAGCAGACGATCCCTTCCCACTCGTTCTCGGCGGCTGTGGTGGCAATGTCGCTGTCGATCAGGGCTCGGCGCATGGAGCCACCGCCATCGATCAGCAGCACGCGGCCGACGCCGTTCTCTTTGACGAGCTCACGAATAAGACCGTTTGATTCGAAGCATTTGACCGTGGTGATGACGCCGCCGAAAGAGGCGCGGCCGCCGAAGGAGCAGAGCATGGGTTCGAGCACATCCACCATGTCCTGATAGATGTCGCACAGTTCTGAAGTGTTGTATTCCATTGTGTCAAATCCACCGCTGGAAACAGGTGGAACCAGTATAAGGAGTGGGACTGGCATTTCAATGAATATTCCTTGAACAACAACAGGGATAACGTTTTCTGCATAAGCTCAATGCAGTCCATCCCTTGTTTGTGAGAGGCCCATAGTGTTGATCCGTCATAAATTGATCCTGAATACCGCGCTGGTAGCCGTTGCCATGCTGGTGCTGAGCGCTCTGTTCCTCTACTCCAGCCAGGTAAGCCGCCACCTGGCTGAAGCCCAACGCAATGTGGATGGGCTCGAAATCGCCATGTTGAACCTGCGGCGTGCCGAGAAAGACTTCCTGATCCGCAAGGATCTGACCTTCGTCGAGCGCTTCAATAAAGATTTGGCTGATTTCCACGCCCTCAACCGGACTCTGAGCACAGATGACAACATCAGCGTCGTGCACGGTGAACTGGCTAGGCTGGATCAGCAGATGGGGCTCTATGGCAAGGCCTTCAACGATCTGGTGGCCCAGCAGCAGACTATCGGGTTGGGGCCGGAAGATGGGCTTTATGGCCGCTTGAGAGCGGCGGTGCATCAGGTTGAAGAGGGGCTCAAACAGCTGGATCAGCAAGGACTGCTCGTCACTATGCTGCAACTGAGACGGGCGGAGAAAGACTTCATGCTGCGCTCCGACATCCAGTATCTGGAGCGTTTCCAGACCCTGCACAAGAGCTTCCAGGATAATCTGGCAGCATTGCCGGAGGCTGACCGTGGCAAGCTGGAGCAGGCCAGCCAGCATTACCGGCAGGACTTCGTTGCCCTGGTGCAGGGGATGCAGGTGCTGGGACTGAAAGAGGATGAGGGACTGCGCAACCAGATGCGGGATCTGGTGCATCAGACCGAGCAGGGCTTTGCGGTTGTCGACCAGCATATCGCCGACGAGCTGGTACGGCAGACCTCCCGCCTCAACAGTCTGATGCTGGTGTGTGGCGGAGTGATCATAGTGTTGATTGGCGTCATGAGCGTACTGCTGGGCCGCAGCATAGACAGACCCATCTCGCGGGTGAATGACACAGTCAATCGCATCCGCCAGGATAATGACCTGCGCCTCAGGATTGAGTTGAAAGGGGCTGACGAGATGGCCCAGCTGGCGGGCAATCTGGACGTGATGCTGGGCGGCTTTCGCCATCTCATCGGCGACGTGAAGCAGAGCGTGCATGCCTTGACCGAGGCGGCGGATCACCTCTCCAGCAACGTCAGGCGCACGAGCGAAGGGGCGTCAAGGCAGTTGCAGGAGACAGACCAGGTAGCGACGGCCTCCACCGAGATGGGTTCCACCATAGAGGAGATAGCACGCAACACTGAGCAGGCTGCCAACAATGCCCAGGCGACCAACATCAAAGCGATGGAGGGGCGCACTGCGGTCGAAAACACAGTTCGCCAGATCCGCTCGCTGGCGGGCAATCTGGAGAGCTCCTCCCGCGAGGTGGCCCAGTTGCAGAAAGAGAGCGAGACCATAGGCTCTGTGCTGGACGTGATCCGCGGCATTGCCGAGCAGACCAACCTGCTGGCTCTCAATGCGGCCATAGAGGCGGCGCGGGCGGGAGATCAGGGCCGTGGCTTTGCGGTGGTGGCAGACGAAGTACGCAGTCTCGCCATCCGTACCCAGAAGTCGACCCAGGAGATCGCCGGCATTATTAGCTCGCTGCAAAAACAGACCGGCAGCATAGTGGGCATGATGGCAACCTGCCGGGAACAGGGCAACAGCAGCTCGGAGCAGGCCAGCACGGCGGGTGATCTGCTGGGGCAGATCACCCAGGATGTCACTCACATCATGGACATGAGCACCCAGATCGCTGCCGCCATCGAGCAGCAGAGCCTGGTGGCCAACGAGGTGAATCGCAACGTGACCAACATCCGTGATATCGCCCAGGAGTCGAGCCTGATGGCGGAGGAGAATGCCAAATCCAGCCATGGGTTGACCGAGCAGGCCAAGCTGCTCCACCAGGCGGTGGCCAAGTACCGGGTGTAGCTGCCCGAGCGGGATAGTCAAAGGGAGCCATAGTGGCTCCCTTTGTTGTTTGAGGCTGGTCGTTCCTAGATGAGGAACAGGGTGGCCAAGCCGAGGAAGATGAAGAAGCCACCGGTATCCGTGATGGCGGTGATCATCACGCTGGCACCTATTGCGGGATCCCGGCCGAGACGGGTCATGGTCATGGGAATGATGACCCCCATCAGGGCTGCGACCAGCAGGTTGATCATCATGGCCAGTGTCATCACGGCACCCAGCGCCGGATCCTGATAGAGCAGATAGGTCGCGACCCCCATGGTACCGCCCCACACCAGGCCGTTGACGAGGGCTACTCCCAGCTCACGCCACAGCAGGAAGGAGATGTTGCCCGCCTGGATATGCTGCAGTGCCAGTGCTCGGACTATCATGGTGATGGTCTGGTTGCCGGTGTTGCCACCTATCCCCGCGACTATGGGCATCAGGGCCGCCAGCGCCACCAGTTGCGAGATGGTGTGTTCGAACAGGCCTATGACCCGTGATGCCACGAAGGCGGTACAGAGGTTGATGGCGAGCCAGGCCCAGCGGGTCTTGACTGCCTTGCTGACCGGGGCGAACAGGTCTTCATCCTCGCTGATACCCCCCATGCGGCGCAGGTCTGTGTCACTCTCTTCATACACCAGGTCCACCACCTCTGCGACGGTGAGGCGACCCATCAGCTTGCCCTTGGCATCCACCACGGCTGCGGAAATCAGGTCATCCCGCTCGAAGGTTCGGGCCGCCGCTTCATCGTTGTCTTCCGGGTCGAAGGTAACGGGATCCCGTTCCATGACGTTGGCGACCAGGGTATCCGGTTTGTGCAGCAGCAAAGTGGTGAGGGGCAGCTCCCCCTGCAGGCGGTTGCGCCTGTCGATGACGAACAGCTTGTCGGTGTTGACGGGGATCTTGCCGCGCAGGCGCAGGTAGCGCTGCACTGTCGCCAGGCTCACCTCGGCTCTCACCGTGATGATCTCGAAGTCCATCATGGCGCCGACGGTGTGCTTGCCGTAGCGGATCACGTCCCGTACCCGTTCGCGCTGGGGCGGTGCCATGGAGGTGAGCAGGCGGCCCATCAGGTTGCGAGGCAGGTACTGGCCCAGATAGATCTGATCGTCGATGTCGAGAGAGCGCAGAGCGTGCAGCAGCGCCTTGTCGCTCATGCCGTTGATGAGGCTGTCCCACACAGTCTCCGATGCCTCGACCAGGATCTGGCCATGCTTCTCTTCATTCACCAGCTGCCACAGCGCGTGCCGCTCGTCCGGCGGCAGGGATTCCAGGGTATCGGCAACGTCGGCGGCGGGCAGTCGGTTCACCAGACGGATGATTTCGCCAGTCTGGTCGCGCTGGGTCGCATCCTGTGACGACAGGGGGTCGAGCAGGCTGTCGGTGAGGGCATCGTCGGCCAGCAGCAGGGTGAGGATGCGCCTTCTGTCTTTTTCACGCTGTTTGGCGCTGTTCTTGACGGGGTGAGACATGAAACGGAATTCCTGAAATCGGTTGGCCGGATGACCTCCCCATAGGATACCAGACTCAAAACAGGAGGTTATGACCATGAGTGCCGTCAGACGTCATAAAAAACCGCCGCCATGATGGCGGCGGTCTGAATGGACTGGCAGATAGCGGGTTCAGGCCAGTGCGGCGGCTTGCATCCCATGGTTGGTCTGACCGAACCAGGCGAGCTTGTCGGCCAGGGTTACCACCGAGCCCACCATGATAAGAGCGGGACTCTCGACCCCGACGGCCAGCTCCGGCAGCTGGTCGAGGGTGCCGCGGATGACCCGCTGGCGAGGCTGGGTGCCCCGCTCGATCAGCGCCACCGGCGTTGTGCCCGCCTTGCCGTGAGCCGTCAGCTTCTGGCGTATGGTGGCGCACGATGAGAGTCCCATGTAAAACACCAGCGTCTGTTGATCCCGAGCCAGCAGGGGCCAGTCCAGATCCTGGGTGCCACCCTTGCCGTGGGCGGTGACGAAGCGCACGCTCTGGGCGTGATCGCGATGAGTGAGAGGAATGCCCGCATAGGCCGCGCAGCCGCTCGCCGCCGTGATCCCCGGTACCACCTGGAAGCCCACGCCGCTGCCGACCAGCGTCTCCAGCTCCTCGCCGCCCCGGCCGAAGATGAAGGGGTCTCCCCCCTTGAGCCGCACCACCCGCAGCCCCTTCTTCGCCTCCTCCAGCAACAGCTGGTTGATCCCCTCCTGCGGTACGCAGTGGTTGCCCGCCTGCTTGCCGACGAAGATGCGTTTGGCATCGCGGCGCACCAGCGCCATCACCTCGTCGGAGACCAGTCGGTCATAGACCACCAGGTCCGCCTGTTGCATGTGGCGCAGGGCGTGCAGGGTGAGCAGACCGGGATCGCCGGGGCCGGCACCGACCAGGATCACTTCCCCTTGGGCACCGGCATCCTCGGCAAACAGGTTGTCGGCCAGCTGGTGGGCAGAGGCGTGATCCCCCCGCGCCAGCGCCTGACCGAGCCGGTCGGCGCCAAGCAGCCGCTCCCAGAACTGGCGCCGCTCTCCCATGCTGGCGAAACGGGCCTTGACCCGCTCACGCAGGCCACCGGCGAAGGCCGCCACAGCGCCGAGATGCTGGGGCAGCAGGGCCTCCAGTTTCTCGCGCAGCAGGCGGGCCAGCACGGGGGCCTTGCCGCCGGAGGAGATGGCCACCATCAGCGGTGAGCGGTCGATGATCGACGGCATGATGAAGCTGGATCGTTTGGGATCGTCCACCACGTTGGCGAAGATGCCCGCCTGGTTGGCGCTCTGGTAGACCAGCGCATTGACCTCGCGCCTGTCGGTGGCGGCCACCACCAGCCACTTGCCCGTCAGGTGTGCCGGCTCGAACTCGGCAGCCAGCCAGTCGATCGTCCCGCTGGTGGCAAGGGCTGCCAGCTCGGGGTCGAGCGCGGGAGAGACCACAGTCAGCCGGGCGCCGGCATCCAGCAGCAGGCGCGCCTTGCGCTCCGCCACGTCGCCGCCGCCAACCAGCAGCACGGGTTTGTTGTCGAGTCGGCAAAAGATGGGCAAGTAGTCCATGGGGCCTCCGGATCAGGCGGTTTGGGTCTGGCTGACGGCGTTGGCGTCGGTCACGGCGACCGGGCGATCCGCCTTGGGAGTGGCATACCAGTAGCCCAGACCCATGAAGAGGGCACCGGAGACGGTATTGCCCAGGGTCACCCACAGCAGGTTGTGGCCTATGCCGCCCAGGGTGTAGGCGTCTGAGTGAGCGCCGAACCAGGAGAGGGCGAACAGGGTCATGTTGGCGACCGAGTGCTCATAGCCGGAGGCGATAAAGGCCAGCAGGCACCACCAGATGGCGATGAACTTGGCGGCACCCTCGGTGCGCAGCGCCATCCAGATGGCGAGGCAGACCAGCCAGTTGCACAGCACCCCTTTCATGAACAGGGTCAGGGCCGGTGCCTGGGTCTTGGCCAGTGCCACCTTGTGGACCAGGCTGCCCGCATCCGGCAGCAGGCTGCCGCCGTAGGAGTAGATCAGTGCTACAGCGATGGAGCCGAGCAGGTTGCCGGCCCAAGTCTGGGGCAGGATGCGCAGCAGGTCGCCCATGGTGATCTTGCCCGTCTTCACCCCGAAGGTGAGGAACATGGTATGGCCGGTGAACAGCTCGGAGCCGGCGATGATCACCAGCGTCAGGGCGATACCGAAGGTGGCTCCCATTACCAGCGGGCGAATGCTGGGGTCGACCAGGTTGCCCAGAGTGAAGATGAGGATGATGCCCAGGCCCACATAGGCCCCCGCCATGGCGGAGCTGAGCCAGAAGCCCAGCTTGTCGCTGCGCTCGAAGCGGTTGATGCGGGCCGCGTTGGCGGCGCACTTGTTGATGGTCTCGGTATACATAGGTGTTCTCTTTAGGGGGACCGCCCGCGGGCAGCCCCGATATTCATGGAATTAGACGGCGACCCAGACTTGCTGGTCGCGCACTTCGACGGGGTAGCTCTGCACCGACATGGCTGCATTTTCGAGACAGTGGCCATCGCTCAGGCGAAAGTGCTGTTTCTTGAGCGGGCTGGCCACCCAGAGCGTGCCCTCGTGTTCGCAGATCAGGCCCCGCGACAGTACGTTGGCGGCGGAGAAGGGGTCCCGGTTGTCGATGGCGAACACCTCGGCCGCCGCGCTCGGGCGGAACAGGGCGATCTGACGCCCCTCGATCAGAGCGCAGACGCCGGTTCCCGGCAGGATGTCGTTGAGTTGGCAGGCGAATTTCATGATTGAACCTCCACATCGAGCGAAACAGGCATATTCTGGCGCCCTTCCAGCAGGGCACAGACGCCTGTGCCCGGAAAAATGTCATTGAGCTGACAGGCTAATTTCATCACTTTGCCTCCACTTCGATCTGGTAGATGGGAATGCGCTCCGCCGGAGTGGCGGGCCTGTGCTGATCGCGCTCGCTGACGAACTGGACGTCCGGGTCGCGCTTGTCGCTGTTGATGAAGTGGCTGAAGCGCTTGAGCGCCTCCTCTTCATTCAGGGTGCGGGACCACTCGCACTCGTAGCTGTCGATCAGCACCTGGATATCGCGCTCCAGGGTGGCATTCAGTCCCAGCTTGTCGTCGACGATCACTTCGCGCAGGTAGTCGACCCCACCCTCCAGGTTGCCGAGCCAGACCGAGGTACGCTGCAGTTTGTCGGCGCTGGTGACGTAGAACATCATGAAACGGTCGATCAGCTTGATCAGGGTCTCGCGGTCGAGATCCGAGGCCAGCAGGTCCGCGTGGCGCGGCTTCATGCCGCCGTTGCCGCCCACATAGAGGTTCCAGCCCGCGTCGGTGGCGATAATGCCGACATCCTTGCCCTGAGCTTCCGCACATTCGCGGGTACAGCCGGAGACACCGAACTTCATCTTGTGGGGGGTGCGAATGCCCTTGTAGCGGTTCTCGAGGAAGGCCCCGAGGCCGACGCTGTCCTGCACGCCGAAGCGGCACCAAGTGCTGCCGACACAGGTTTTGGCCATGCGCAGCGCCTTGGCGTAGGCCTGACCTGTCTCGAAGCCCGCGGCCAGCAATTTCCGCCAGATGGCGGGCAGATCATCCTTCTGGGCCCCGAACAGGCCGATGCGCTGGGCGCCGGTGATCTTGGTGTAGAGCTGGTAGTCGCGGGCCACTTCGGCCACCGCCAGCAAGCCTTCCGGGGTCACTTCACCACCGGCCATGCGCGGGATGACGGAGTAGCTACCGTCCTTTTGCATGTTGCCGAGGAAGATGTCGTTGGTGTCCTGCAGCTGGGTATTGAGCGGGCTCAGTACGTAGTCGCTCCAGCAGGAGGCGAGGATGGAGCCGACCGTGGGCTTGCACACCTCGCAGCCATGGCCGTGACCGTGCTTGGCCAGCAGCTCGTCGAAACTCTTGATCCCCTCCACCTTGACCAGGTGGAACAGCTCCTGGCGGGAGTGGGGGAAGTGGGCGCAGAGGTGGTTGTTGACCTCGATACCCTGCTTCACCAGCTCGGCGTTGAGCACCTGGCTGATGAGGGGTACGCAGCCGCCGCAGCCGGTACCGGCCTTGGTGTGCTGCTTGATGGCGGCCAGCGTGGTGTGCCCTTCCGCGACCGCCTGGGCTATGTCGCCCTTGGAGACGTCGAAGCAGGAGCAGATCTGGGCGCTGGCGGGCAGGGCATCCACCCCCAAGGTCGGCTTGGCGCCGGCGTAGGCGGGCAGGATCAGGGTGTCCGGGTGGCTCGGCAGCGGCAGGGCGTTGAGCATCAGCTGCAGCAGGTTGCCGTAGTCATCCACGTCACCGACCAGCACGGCGCCGAGCAGGCGGCTGTTGTCTTCGCTCACCACGATACGCTTGTAGACGCCGGCCTGATCGTCCTGGAATACATAGCTGTGGCTGCCCGGGGTGCGGCCATGGGCATCACCGATGGAGCCGACGGAGACGCCGAGCAGCTTGAGCTTGGCGCTCATGTCCGCCCCTTCGAAACGGCTGTCGCCGCCTAGCAGATGGTCGACCGTGATCTGGGCCATCTTGTAGCCCGGGGCCACCAGGCCGAAGAAGCGGCCCTGCCAGGCGGCGCACTCGCCGATGGCGTAGATGTCGGGATCCGAGGTGAGGCAGCTGTCATCGATGACGATGCCGCCGCGCTCGGCAATGGCCAGATCGCCGTAGCGACCGAGGGTATCCTGCGGGCGGATGCCGGTGGAGAAGACCACCACATCCACTTCCAGCTGGCTGCCGTCGGCAAAGGCGAGGCGATGCTGGGCGTCACGACCGCCGTGCATCAGGATCTCGCTGGTGCTCTTGCTGGTGTGAACCTGCACCCCCATGGATTCGATCTTGCGGCGCAGCAGCTGGCCACCCTGGCCGTCGAGCTGCTCCGCCATCAATACAGGAGCGAATTCCACCACGTGGGTCTCGAGGCCCAGTGCCTTGAGGGCGCCGGCCGCTTCCAGGCCGAGCAGGCCGCCCCCAATGACAACACCACTCTTGCCGCTCTTGGCTGCGCTGCGGATGGCTTTCAGATCCTCTATGGTGCGATAGACGAAGCTCTCGTGGTGCTGACTGCCCGCAATGGGCGGCACCCAGGGGTAGGAGCCGGTGGCCAGCACCAGCTTGTCGTACACGACCACAGTGCCCTTGTTGGAATGCACTTCGCGGGCCGCCCTGTCGATTTTTTTCACCGCTTCGCCGAGCAGCAGGCGGATGCCGTGCTTCTCGTAAAAACCGGGTTTGACGAGGGAGAGATCTTCGCTGGTGTGGTGGGAAAAGTAGGAGGAGAGATGGACACGATCGTAGGCGGGACGCGGTTCTGCACCGAAGACGGTGATCTCGAACCGGTCCGGATCGGCCCGCTCGATCAACTCTTCGATGAAGCGGTGCCCCACCATGCCGTTCCCTATGACGGCCAGCCTGACTTTGCTCATGATTGCCTCTAGTTTGGAGTAATAAAACATCATTCTGAGGCTAGGCTACCCAGTCGCAGGGACGGGACGATTGATGCAAATCAAGTGTCTATTTATATATCTCCTCAGGGGTAATTCGAGGGAATTCAAACCTATACATAAATGGGTATACCAGTTGACGGTTTCCGTACCCGGCGCGACCGCTGGCCCCGGTCGAGTTCCAGCATGGGGGGCAAGAGGCCGCCCCCTGGCAGGGGCCGGGTCATCAGGCGATATGGCGGCGGAACATGGCCAGCGCCAGGGAGAGGGTGACACCGGCGATGGCGAGCAGGGGCCAGAGCAGGGGCCAGGCCGCCGACCAGCCGAGATCCTTGAGGAAGACCCCCTTGAGCAGCAGGATGAAATGGCTGAGGGGATCCACGGCCGCCAGCCACTGGAACAACAGCGGCATGTTCTCGATGGGGGAGACATAGCCGGAGAGGATCACCGCCGGCACCATGAAGGAGAAGACCCCGAGAAACGCCTGCTGCTGGGTCGAACAGAAGGACGAGACGAAGAGCCCTATCCCCGCCAGCGCCAGGCCGTAGCAGACCATGCCCGCCATCAGCAGAGTGGTGCTGCCGCCAAACGGCACCTGATAGAGGAAGCGGGCTGCCAGCGCGACTATGGTACCCTGGCCCACCGCCACCAGAATGCCGGGTACCGCCTTGCCCGCCATGATCCAGCCCGCGGTGAGGGGGGAGACCAGCAACTGGTCGAAGGTGCCCTCTTCCCGCTCCCGCGCCACCGACAGGGCGGTGACGATGAGGCAGCCTATGGTGGTGATGATGGCCACCAGGGAGGGCAGTATGTGCCAGCTGAACTCGATGTTGGGGTTGTAGAGGTGGCGCACCGCCAGCTCCGGCAGCCCCTTGCCCTCGCTCTGCCAGCGGGCGATCACCTGATTGATGTAGCCTGCCGCGACCTGCCCCCCGTTGGAGCGGCGCCCGTCGATGATGAGCTGCAGCTTGGCTTGTTCGCCCCTGGCCAGACGGCGGGAGAAATCCTGCGGGATGATGAGGCCGATCAGGGCCTGCTGCCCCGTGATGGCATCTGTCATCCCAGCCTCGCCCGCCACCGGCATTACAGTGGTGAAGGCGGGCATGTGGGTGAGGCGTTTGATGAGCTCCCGGCTCTGCGCCCCCCCATCCTGGTCGTAGATGGCCAGGGTGTTGCCGGTCACCTCCAGGGTGGCGGCGAAGGGGAAGAGTGCCGTTTGCAGCAGCACCGGCATGATCAGCAGGAAGCGTCCCTGGGTATTGCCCATCAGGGCTTGCAACTCTTTTCGGATCAGCCACCAGAGTCGGATCAGCATGGGGTTACTCCAGGGTGCGCCGCGTCTTGCGGGCGGTGAGGGCCAGCCAGAAGGCGGCCAGCAGCAACAGGCAGACGCCGTTAACCAGCAGGATGGAGAGCACGTTGCCCGCCTGGTAGAGGGTCTGCAACGAGCTCGCGAAGTAGCGGGCCGGGATCAGGTGGGTGATGGCTCGCAGCAGCGGCGGCATGCTGGCGATTTCGAACACGAAACCCGAGAGCATCATGGCCGGCAGAAACGCCGCCGTCAGTGCGGCCTGGGCGGCGTTGAACTGGCTGCGCATCACTGTGGAGAGAAAGAGCCCGAGCCCGAGGGCGCTGCCGAGAAACAGGGTGGTGAGCACGAACAGGGCGATCAGCGAGCCGCGCCAGGGGACCCCCATCACAGCCACCGAGAAGAGCAGGCAGATGAGCATGGCGGCGATGCCGAGCCCGTAGTAGGGCAGCAGCTTGGAGAGTAGCAGCTCTGTCTTGGTCACCGGGGTGGCGAGCAGCGCCTCCATGGTGCCGCGCTCCCACTCCCGGGCCACCACCAGGGAAGTGAGCAGTGCGCCTATGATGGTCATCACAACGGCGATGGACCCGGGCACCAGGAAGTTGCGGCTCACCAGCGCCGGGTTGAACCAGGCGCGGCTCTCCACCGCCACCGGCAGGGAAACTCCCTCCCTGACGAGCCACCCCTGCCAGATCCCCTGCACATAGTTGGTGACGAAGTTCGCCGTGTTGGGTTCGGAGCCGTCGGTGAGCAGCAAGACCCTGGGGGTGCTGCCGCCCTGGCCCGCCATGGCACGGGAGAACCCCTCGTCGATCACCAGCAGGCCGCGGATCTCGCCGCGCTCAAGGCTGCCGAGCAGCGCCTCCTTGCTCGGACCGCCCTGCACCTCAAGGGCGTTCGAGCCGCGCAGGGCCTGTTCTAGGCGGATGGCCGGTGCGCCGCCATCGGTGCGCCAGATGCCGAGTCGCAGGTGATCCACGTCCAGGTTGATGGCGTAGCCCATCACCACCAGCAGCACCACAGGCATGATGAAGGCGATGAGGATGCTGCTGGGGTCGCGCACTATTTGCAGGGACTCCTTGTGGCACAGGGCCAGCAGACGGCGGCGGTTGATGCTCATGCGTCCTCCTCGCTGGCCTGTTCGACTAGCGTGATGAAGGCCTCTTCCATCGTTGGTAATGAAGAGGTTGGTAAGGAGAGGGTGGCCCCCCCGGCGGCACTGGCCTTGAGTTCGTCCGGGGTGCCGAGCGCCAGCAGGCGACCGCGGTAGATGAGGGCGATGCGGTCGCAATACTCCGCCTCGTCCATGAAGTGGGTGGTGACCAGCACTGTCACGCCGTGATCGGCCAGGGCGTTGATGTGGGACCAGAACTCCCGCCGGGTCACCGGATCGACCCCTGAGGTAGGCTCGTCGAGGAACAGCAACGGCGGTTCGTGGAGCAGGGCGCAGGCGAGGGACAGGCGCTGGCGCAGGCCAAGGGGCAGGGATTCCGTCTGCTGGCCGAGCCAAGGGCCGAGGGTGAACGCCTTCACCATGGCGTCGATGCGCGTCTGCTGCTGGCGACCGAACAGGCCGTAGATGCCGGCGAAGAACGACAGGTTCTGGGCCACGGTGAGTTGCTTGTAGAGGGAGAACTTCTGGGCCATGTAGCCGAGGTGCTGACGCGCCGCCGAGGGACTGCGGGCCAGATCGATGCCAGTCACCAGCGCCTGCCCGCTGCTTGGGCGCAGCAGGCCGCACTCCATCTTGAAGGTGGTGGACTTGCCCGCGCCGTTGGGGCCGAGCAGGCCGAAGATCTCCCCCCGGCGCACCGCGAAGCTGACGTCGTCGGTGGCGGTGAAATCGCCGAAACGCTTGGTGAGGCGGCGGGCCTCGATCACCGCCTCCGGGGAGACCCCCTTGGGCAGGCTGGCCTCGCGCATCAGCTGAGCCAGGCTGGATTCTCCACCCGGGCCTCCCCCCAGCAGATCGATAAAGGCATCTTCGAGCCGCGCAGGGGTCGGTACGAAGCCACCCTCCGAGAGGCCGAGCTCCGCCAGGGGAGGTGGTATCTGGCCCGGGCGCAGCAGCAGACGCACCCGCTCCCCCGCCACAGTGCCGTCCATCACCGCCGGGTGGGCCAGGGCGCGGCGCAGCAGGGCGCGCCGCTCACGGCCGTCCAGTTCTCCGGCTTCCAGCAGCCAGCAGCGGCTCGCCATGGCCCCCATGAGATCTGCTGGCGTGCCGCTGGTGCGCAGCTCGCCGTCCGCCATCAGCAGCACGTGGTCGCACAGCTCAGCCTCATCGAGGTAGGCTGTGCTCCAGAGCACCGTCATGCCTCCCTGAGCCAGCTCGCGCACCATCTTCCAGAGGGCACGGCGGGAGATGGGATCGACCCCGACCCCGGGCTCGTCGAGCAGCAGCACGTCCGGGGTGCCGAGCAGGGCGCAGGCCAGACCCAGCTTCTGCTTCATTCCCCCCGACAGCTTGCCCGCCGGCCGTGCGGTGAAGCGGGCTAGATCGGTTAAGGCGAGCAGGCGCGCAAAGGTGGGGCTGCGCTCTGGCTCCAGCACCCCGCGCAAGTCAGCATAGAGGCTGAGGTTCTCCTGCACGCTGAGATCCTCGTAGAGCCCGAACTGCTGGGGCATGTAGCCCAGCCGCTGACGCAGGGCGTCCCCCTCGCGCACCGGATCCAGCCCCAGCACCCGGATTTCCCCGGTCTCCGGTACCAGCAGACCGGCCAGCAGGCGCAGCAGTGTGCTCTTGCCAGCTCCGTCGGGCCCCACCAGGCCCGTGATGCCGCCGGTCGGAATGGTGGCCGAGATGGCGTTGAGAGCCACCCGTTCGCCGAAGCGCTTGGTGAGCCCTGCGAGCTGGATGGCGGTGTTCATGGCTGTAGCCTGACGGTGACCGGCATCCCCTGGCGCAGGGCGGAGTCAGGATCCTGTACCACTATGCGCAGCCGGTAGACCAGGTGGGTGCGAAGATCCGGCGTCTCCACGGATTTGGGGGTGAACTCGGCGGTGGGGGAGACAAAGCCCACCACCCCCTGATAGGGCTTGTCCGGCCTTGAGTCAGTGGTCAGGGTCACCCTGGCACCGCTCGGGAAGTGGCCGAGCCAGGGCTCCTCCACATAGGCGCGCACCCAGACCGGCGCTGTCAGTGAGAGGTTGAAGGCGGTAGCCCCCGGCTGCACTATGCTACCGGCCTCGATGGCGCGGGTGAGGAGTATGCCGTCGCTCGGGGCTGTCAGCACGGCGTCGGCGAGTGCCAGTTCGGCGCTGGCCAGCGCCGCTTTGGCCCCTTGCAGCTGGGCATCTGACTGGGCAATTTCTTCGGGGCGATAGCCGGTCTCGAGCTGGCCGAGCTGCTCGCGGGCGGAGCGCACCTGGGCCTGGGTCTGATCCCGCTGGGAGCGGGCGCTGTCGAGCTGGCCACGGGAGATGGCGCCGGTCGCCGCCAGCGCACTCTGGCGACGCCACTGCTGCTCTGCCTCGAGGGCGGCCGCCTCGGCGGCGGCCAGCTCGGCCCGTGCCCTGTCGGTCTCTTCCCTGCGATACCCCTTGTGGATCAAGGCGTTGGCCGCTTCAATCGCGGCCAGATTGGCGCGGGCGCTGTCGCGCTCGTGGGCGAGGGGTACGGGATCGAGACGGGCCAGCGGCTGACCCGCCTTGATGATGTCCCCCTCATCGACCAGCACCTCGCTGACCCTGCCGCCGACCCTGAATGCCAGGTTCACATCGCGGATGTCGACGTTGCCGTAGAGGATGGAGCCGTCGGCTGGGCGGCTTTGCCACCAGAGGTAGCCACTGAGCAGGGTCAGCAGCACGGCCAGAATGGCGATGCGTTGCTTCATGCGGGATCTCCTTCGGGGCGGCGCAGGCCGCGCAGGGCCCATACCAGGCGTTGCTGGGCGGCCTCGGGATTGTCTATCTGGGACAAAAACGGCGCCGCCTCCGGAGGCAGCCAGCCGAGCTGGCGACCGCCACCGGCGATCACCAGGGGCAGACCGACGGAGCCCATGATGAAGATCATCAGCTGCAACGGGTTACCCGCCACCAGGGATTCCTCCGCCTGCGCCTTCTGAACCTGCTCGAGCAGCAGCAGGGGGTGGCGGCGCGGCAGGCTCAGCAAAAAGCGCTGGGCCGCGCTCTCGCCGGACAGGGCATCGCCAAATAGGTGATTGATGAAGCTGCGCTGGCGCGCCACCAGGGCGATCACCGCCACCATGGTGGCCTCGAAGGTTGCGAGGGCAGAGGGGTAGGTGCCGCGGGCAGCCACCGCCTTGAGCTCATCAAAGAGGGGGGTGTACCAGAGCTCCACCAACTCGTCGATGAAGGCGTCGCGGTTGCCAAAGTGATAGACGAAGGTGCCGAGATTGACCTCGGTCGCCGCCGCCAGCTCGCGCACCGTGAGGCCGCGCAGCCCCTTGTCGGTGGCGATCGCAAGGCCCGTATCGAGCAGTTTTTGACGAGTGGGGTGCATCTAATAGCGCTCCTGTTGCACAGATTTTGATCTGAATTATACGCGCGTATAAACTCGAGGGAAGGGGCGGGCCGATCTTTTTTTGAACAAGGGGTGAGCGGCGCCTCGCGGCTCTGTGTGACGGAGGGAAAATGCGGGTTCAGCGGGCCGGAGCCCTCGGGATCCCGGGCAGCCGCGCCGTGCTCCCCGGGTGGCCAGGAGGCGGATTTGCCTGCCGCCGGGGGGATCAGCTGTCCCTGATGTCCCCTCCATAGGGTGCCTGGGCGCAGGTTTCGCGGATGACGGTGCGCAACCAGCGGTGGGCCGGATCGGCGTCCAGCCGTGGGTGCCAGAGCAGGGCCAGGGTGATCCCGGGCAGGGGAAAGGGCAGGGGCAGAGTCACCAGATCGGCGTGCAGGGAGGCGCAGTGCAGGGCTGGCACGGTCGCTACCAGATCGCTGCCCCGCACCAGCGCCAGCGCAGTGGCAAACCCCGGCACCAGGGTGGCGATGGCACGCTCCAGTTTCAGGGCGGCGAGCGCCTCGTCGACGGGGCCGCGCTCCTGCCCGCGCCGCGACACCAGCACATGGCGGGCGGCGGCATAGCGGGCGGCGGTCAGGGGCTCCTCGCACAGTGGATGGCCCGGCCGTACCACGGCGACGAAGCGATCCTGAAACAGCGCCTGGGTGCGCAGCTCGGGCGCCGTATTGGTGCCGATCACGCCGGTTTCAAAATCCAGCTCACCGCTGCGCAGGGGCTGACTCTCCTTGTCGGGCTTGGCCATGAAATGCAGCCGCACCCCGGGCGCCTCGGCTGCGAGCCGCGCCAGCAGGGCCGCCCCGACACTCTCCACGAAACCGTCGCTGGATCTGAGACGAAAGGTGCGCACCAGGTGGGCCGGATCTATCTCCTGCTGGGGGCGCAGTACGGCCTCGGCCTCCTGCACCAGCTGGCTGACCCGCTCGCGCAGGGCCAGCGCGCGTGGTGTTGGCACCAGCCCCCGGCCCGCGCGCACCAGCAGCGGATCCCCAGTGGTGTCACGCAGGCGGGCCAGTGCCCGGCTCATGGCGGAGGGGCTGAGTTTCAGCCGCCTGGCCGCCCCGGCCACGCTGCCCTCATCGAGCAGCGCATCCAGGGTCAGCAGCAGATTGAAATCGGGGGTGGTCATGGTCGTGCCCTCGCCGAGCCGGGTGTTAGGGGTGACCAACCTGATGGCGGTCGGTTGGATTCATCATACGCGAGAATCCGGCTCTTCATATGGCGTGCCGTGCAGCTATAAGTTGCAAGCCGTGCGTCTTCCGCCAGATACACGCTCTGACTAGCCTTGTCGGCATCATAGTTCGCCGGAGGTCATGCCCATGTCACATTCCATCACAATCCCGACGCCTTTTGCCCGCCGTGCTGGCCTGCTGGCGCTCGGTCTTGCCACCCTGTTGCCCATGCTGGCGGGGAGCATGGCCAACATGGTACTGCCCGCGTTGGGGCAGGTGTTTGCCGTCCCCTTTGCCAGTGTGCAATGGGTACTGGTGGCCTATCTGCTGGGGATCACCTGCCTGACAGTGGTGGCTGGCAGGCTTGGGGACAGGTTTGGCCGGCGGCGTTTACTGCTTTGGGGCATGGCGTTGTTTGCATTGGCGTCCCTGCTGTGCGCCCTGGCTCCCACCATAGGTTGGCTGATTGCGGCGCGCGTCCTGCAGGGAGCCGGTGCTGCCTGCATGCTCTCTCTGGCGCTCGCCATAGTGGGGCAGCTGGTGCCACCAGAGCGGCGTGGCTGGAGCATGGGACTGCTCGGTACCCTGTCGGCCTGCGGCACAGCCCTTGGCCCTTCGTTCGGCGGCCTGTTGATCGGTGCGTTTGGCTGGCAGGCTCCCTTTCTGTTGCTGGTGCCCGTCAGCCTGCTGGCACTGGGTGCCGGCATGCTGGGTCTGCCACCTGAGGGCGCTTTGCCACAAAGAGAGAGGGTGAACCTGGCGAGTCTGTCGATGCTGGTGATGGCGCTGCTCTGCTACGGGCTGGCGCTGACCTCGGGAGGGACTTTGGCGCTGGGGTTGTGGGCGGGGGCTCTGCTTGTCACTGCACTGTTCATTCGCCGCGAGCGCCTCGACCCATCTCCCCTGTTGCCACTGGTGCTGTTGGCCGAACCCAGGCTCAGGGGCGGCTTGCTCGCCAGTGCCCTGGTGGCCAGCGTCATGGTGGTGACACTGCTGATCGGCCCCTTCTACCTGCGCGGCGTGTTTGACCTCGATATGGCGACGGTCGGGCTCATGATCTCGGGGGGACCCCTGCTGGCCGCCTTGACGGGTATGCCTGCCGGCTGGCTGGTGGACAGGTTTGGCGTGCTATGGGTCGTTCGGCTGGGGTTGGCTGTCATGGTCATAGCAGCCCTTGGACTGGCAACCCTGACGGCGGGATATGGTCCGCTCGGCTATCTGTTGCCCATACTGCTGCTGACGGCCGGTTATGCATTGTTCCAGACCGCCAACAACAGTGCCGTGGTCGGTGGGGCGAGTGAGCAGGTACGGGGGGCAGTAGCGGGCTTGTTGACCCTGTCGCGCAATCTGGGTCAGCTGACGGGAGCAGCCGGGCTCGGTGGCCTGTTTGCCACTCTGGTGGGGACGCACAATCTGAGCATGGCCATGCCGACCGATCTGGTGTTCGGTACTCAGGTTACCTTTGCCCTGACCGGCCTGCTCACAGGGTTGGCGCTATGGCTGGTGGGGCGCAGACGAGAGGAGGCGCTGGCGGTGGTGTGAGGATCATGAGACACAAAAAAGACGCCTCCATAGTGGAGGCGTCCAGAATAGTCAGTGCTGTGCCGAGACTCGCTTACAGGATAAAGCGGCTCAGGTCCTCATCTTCAATCAACTTGCCGAGGTGAGCGTTGACGTAGTCGGTGTCGATCACGAAGGTCTCGCCGGACTTCTCGGAGGCATCGAAGGAGATGTCTTCCATCAGTCGCTCCATCACGGTATGCAGGCGACGGGCACCTATGTTCTCGGTGCGCTCGTTGACCTGCCAGGCAGCTTCGGCCAGACGACGGATGCCATCCTTGGTGAACTCGATATTGACCCCTTCGGTGGCCATCAGCGCCTTGTACTGATCGGTCAGGGAGGCGTTCGGCTCGGTCAGGATGCGCTCGAAGTCATCTGTGGTGAGCGCGGTCAGCTCGACCCGGATCGGCAGACGACCCTGCAGCTCGGGGATGAGATCCGACGGGCGGGCGACCTGGAAGGCGCCGGAGGCGACGAACAGGATATGGTCGGTCTTGACCATGCCGTGCTTGGTGTTGACGGTACAGCCTTCCACCAGCGGCAACAGGTCGCGCTGTACCCCTTCACGGGAAACGTCCGGGCCTGAGCTCTCGCCGCGTTTGCAGATCTTGTCGATTTCGTCGAGGAAGACGATGCCGTTGTTCTCGACCGCTGCTATGGCTTTTTGCTTCAGCTCTTCCGGGTTGACCAGACGAGCGGCTTCCTCTTCGATCAGCGCCTTCATGGCCTCTTTGACCTTGATCTTGCGCTTCTTCTTCTGGTTCTGGCCCAGGTTCTGGAACAGCCCCTGCAGCTGGTTGGCCATCTCTTCCATGCCCGGTGGTGTCATGATCTCGACACCCATCGGGGAGGCTGAGAGCTCCAGTTCGATCTCCTTGTCATCCAGCTGACCTTCCCGCAGTTTCTTGCGGAAGATCTGGCGGGTGTTGGAGTTGTCGGCTTTCTCTTCCTCACCCCAGGTGTTGCGCGGGTTGGGCAGCAGGGCGTCGAGGATGCGCTCTTCGGCGGCCTCCTCGGCGCGGTATTTCATCTTCTCCATCTCGGTCTCGCGCACCAGCTTGATGGCGACATCGGTCAGGTCGCGGATGATGCTGTCCACTTCCTTGCCCACATAGCCCACCTCGGTGAACTTGGTCGCTTCCACCTTGATGAAGGGCGCGTTGGCCAGCTTGGCCAGACGACGGGCGATCTCGGTCTTGCCGACACCGGTAGGGCCTATCATCAGGATGTTTTTCGGGGTCACTTCATGGCGCATCTCTTCACCGAGCTGCATCCGGCGCCAGCGGTTGCGCAGGGCAACGGCGACGGCGCGTTTGGCATCGGCCTGACCAATGATGTGTCGGTCCAGCTCGTGAACGATTTCTCTCGGGGTCATCTCGGACATGATGGCGTTCCTGTATCCGGGGCGGGCAGGGCCCACCCCTTCGAAAATGGGTTACTTGGCTGGCTTATTTAGCTGAATAATCCAGCACTTCTATGGTGTGGTTGCCGTTGGTGAAGACGCAGATGTCGCCCGCAATCTTGAGGGACTTCTCGACTATGGTTTTGGCATCCAGCTCGGTGTTTTCCAGCAGGGCGATGGCCGCGGACTGGGCGAAGTTGCCGCCCGAGCCGATGGCGATGAGATCCTGCTCCGGCTGCACCACGTCACCGTTGCCGGTGATGATGAAGGATTTGTGTTCGTCAGCGACCGCCAGCAGGGCTTCGAGGCGGCGCAGGGCGCGATCGGTGCGCCAGTCTTTGGCCAGCGCCACGGCGGCGCGTTCCAGATTACCCTGATGGGCCTGCAGTTTGGCTTCGAAGCGTTCGAGCAGAGTGAAGGCATCGGCAGTACCGCCAGCGAAACCCGCCAGCACCTTGCCGTTATAGAGACGATGAACCTTGCGGGCATTGCCCTTCATGACGGTGTTGCCGAGGGATACCTGGCCATCACCACCGATCACGACCTGACCGTTGCGGCGAACTGAAACTATGGTAGTCACTTTACTTACCTCGCTTGAGCCGAATAACGGCCTGACTGTGCATGGCAAGAAAGATGGGGATGCCTGCCTGGCTTTTCAACCCTGGGGGAGTATCCGAAGCGGGTCGACCTCTATCGAGACTTGGTGGCGCAGAAAAGAGAAAGGGCCGGGTCTGTCGACCCGGCCCTTTCTCAAGGTTCCCCTGACAGGGTTCACCCCTTCTTGGGGATGCAACCGCTGATGCCAGCGCTTTGCAGCTTGCGGTTGGCCGCATCTGTGGCTGCCTTGCCGCTGAACGGACCCACCATCACCTTGTAGACGGCACCACCGGCCCCGTTGACAACTTGCAGGCTGGAGGAGAGCCCGGCGGTGAAGGCGATACGGGCCTTGAGCGATTCGGCAGAATCCTGCGAACGCAGGGCGGCGCACTGCATCATGTAGCGTCCGCTGTCGTCGCCCGTGGCTGCCGCAACTTGTGGTTTGGGCGCAGCGGCCCGCTCACGTTCCAGTTCTGCACGGATCTCGCGCTCCATCCGCTCCCGGTCCGCCTGACGATCGATCACCTGCTCCTGGGCGCTGGCCACAGGGGCGGGTTTGGCCGGTTGAACCGGTTGCGGCTTGTAGGGCTGCACCTGACCAATGGGCGTACCCGGTTGGGGGATGTCGGTCGGCACCGGCTGCGGCAGTTTCTCCGGCTGCAGGGTGAGCGTCTCCGCCGGTGGTGGCGGCAACACGCCTGGCTGGGGAGGTGGCGCTATGACATCGACCTGCTTGTTTTCGAGTCGTTCGATATAGCTCCACTTCTCCTGAGGCAGACCATTGTTCTGCGTCTTGGGCTTGTTGGCCTTGACCTGTTCTTCAATGGTGGGGGCGTCGTTGCCCTTGCCATTGATCATGTAAAGGAAGCCGCCGAAACCTGCCAGCAGCGCCCCGGCCAGCAGTGCCGGGATAACAGGAAAGCGGCGAGGTGCCGCTTTCTTGGTGTTACGACCACCGGCCCGTCTTCTCGGGCTGTTGCCGACGTAATCCCGGGTTGCCATCTATTACATGCGCTCCAGGGTATGAATGCCCAGCACGCCCAGACCCAGTTTCAGGACCTTGGCAGTGGCGGCGCACAGCAGCAGGCGGCTCTGGCGGGTGGCTTCATCGACGCCATCCTTGTTGATCGGACAGGCTTCGTAGAAGGTCATGAAGTTGCCTGACAGCTCATACAGATAGGTACAGAGCAGGTGCGGCATGCCTTTGTCGGCAACGCCGTTGACCGCGTCGGAGAACTGGATCAGCTTCTGGGCCAGCACCTCTTCCGCCTCTTCGTTCAGGGTCACGTTGCCAATAAGCGTGCTGGCATCGATGTTGGCTTTGCGGAAGATGGACTGGATGCGGGTGTAGGCATACTGCAGGTATGGCGCAGTGTTGCCTTCAAACGACAGCATCATGTCCCAGTCGAAGATGTAGTCTGTGGTGCGGTTCTTGGAGAGATCCGCATACTTGACCGCGCCCATGGCGATGGCGTTGACCACGTTGGCCTTCTCTTCTGCAGAGAGGTCGCTGTTGCGGCTCTCCAGCAGGGCGGCGGCGCGCTCTTCCGCTTCATTGAGCAGGTCAACCAGCTTGACGGTACCACCGGAACGGGTCTTGTAGGGACGGCCATCCTTGCCCAGCATCATGCCGAAGGCGTGGTGCTCGAGGGGCACGGATTCCGGTACATAGCCCGCCTTGCGGGTGATGGTCCAGGCCTGCATCAGATGCTGGTGCTGACGGGAGTCGATGAAATACATGACCCGGTCGGCGCCCAGGGTTTCATAACGGTATTTGGCGCAGGCGATGTCGGTGGTGGTGTAGAGGAAACCTCCATCGCTCTTCTGGATGATGACGCCCATGGGCTCGCCATCCTTGTTCTTGAATTCGTCCAGGAAGACAACGGTGGCGCCTTCGCTCTCGACTGCCAGCCCTTTGGCTTTCAGGTCGGTGACGATTTGGGGCAGCATGTCGTTGTACATGGACTCGCCCATGATGTCCTTGTTGGTCAGGGAGACATTCAGGCGGTCGTAGTTGATCTGGTTCTGTTCCATGGTCATGTCGACCAGCTTCTTCCACATGGTGCGGCAGTACTCATCGCCACCTTGCAGCTTGACCACGTAGTTGCGCGCACGCTCGGCGAAGGCTTCGTCTTCGTCGTAGCAACGCTTGGCCTGGGTGTAGAAGGCTTCCAGATCCTTGAGCGCCATGTCGCTGGCGTGCTCGTTGGCCATCTTCTCCAGATAGGCGATCAGCATGCCGAACTGGGTACCCCAGTCACCAATGTGGTTGGCGCGCACAACGTTATGGCCGAGGAACTCCAGAGCACGAGCGGCCACATCACCGAGCACGGTAGAGCGGATGTGGTGCACGGCCATCTCTTTGGCGACGTTCGGCGCCGAGTAGTCCACCACCACGGTCTGCGGCGTCGGCAGCTTCACGTTGGCGTTGGCGCTGGTCACCATGGCCTCGACCTGGCCGGCCAGCCAGCGCTGGTCGAAGAAGAAGTTGATGAAGCCGGGACCGGCGATCTCGACCTTGGCGATCAGATCCGAGGCGGGCAGGTTTTCAATGATGGCAGCGGCCAGCTCACGGGGATTCTTGCGGGCCGGTTTGGCCAGCAGCATGGCCAGGTTGGTGGCCAGGTCACCGTGAGCCTTCTCCTTGCATCGGTCTACTTGCACCCGGGCTTCCAGGTCCGCCGGCAAGACGCCTGCTGACTTGAGATTGGCTACCGTTTGTTCAAGTAGATGATGAATATGCTCTTTCATAACTGACCACCAAGGTTGCGCGTCGAAAAATGACTGATATATAAGGGCGTGAATTTTACCCGCATCGGCCCGAGAAAACTATAGGGACGGCCCGCCAGAGTTGGTCGGGCGGATATTTCACTGCATTTGCTACCACTATCCAGAATATTCACTGGGATAAGCGGTGCTTATCCATTTCTACTGCATATCGAATCGGGTTGTCCAGGCTATTTTCCCCTGATTGTTAAGGGTTTTTCTATTCCAACTGGCACTCAATGATCTGCTCTGGTGCGGCCGTCGTATCAAGAAGCATCTCCAACAGAGGAATAACCTGATGAAACTGGCGCTGTTTCCCCTCTCGGCTCACCTGCTGCCCGGTGGCATCATGCCGCTGCGCATCTTCGAGCCCAGATACCAGCGCATGATCGCCGAGGCGGGAGATCAGGGCTTTGTGCTCTGCATGCTCGACCCCCGTCAGCCCGATGCGCTGCGCAACATGTACCCCATCGCTACCCGGGTGCGAATAGTCGATTTCGATCAACTGCCGGACGGTCTGCTGGGCATTACAGTGCTCGGCATGGAACGGGTCAGGATCGTCGATCTGTGGCAGGAGTCCGACGGGCTGAGAGTCGGCGAGGTGGAACTGCTGCCGCTCTGGCAGACAGGACGACTCAATGCCGACCAGCACTCCCTGGTCAGTGCATTGCAGGAGGTGTTCAACGACTACCCGGAGTATGCGGCGCTCTACCACAACCCCGACTGGGATGATGCCAGCTGGGTGGCCCAGCGCTGGCTGGAGGTGTTGCCCATTCCCGTGGAGCAGAAGCAGTGGCTGCTGGCGGCGGAGAACAACCTGCCCGCGCTTTCCCTGCTGAGCGGCCTGCTGGTTGCCACTCATTGAGCGCGAATGTGCGACCCAGGGGTGATCCTTTTTCCGCGTCAGGCGTAATGGTGATGACCACAACATTCAAGGTATGGCGCAATGGCATATACTGGCCAACCCCAATCGACTCTGCGCAGGATATCGCCCCCCATGGACAATCCAGATGGCGATCTGAAGTCTCTTCTCATCCGGGTGGCCGAACATGCCGACAAGGCCGCGTTTGCCACTCTGTTCAATCACTTTGCGCCGCGCATTCGCAGCTACGGCCTGCGTCACCTCGGCAGCGAGGCCAACGCCATGGAACTGGTACAGGAGACCATGCTGCTGGTGTGGCAGAAGGCTCGTCTCTACCATCCCGAGAAGGGGGCACCAACCACCTGGATCTACACCGTCATGCGCAACCAGAGCTTCGACATGCTGCGCCGCCGCCGCGCCAGCAAGGAGGATCTCTGCGCCGAGGAGTTGTGGCCCATGCTGGAGTTCAGAGCGGAAGAGGAGCATCTGAGCGGTGGTGAGGATGCGGTGCTGACCCGTCAGATGGCGCACTATCTTGCCACCCTGCCGGAACCGCAACAGCAGGTGGTGCGCGGCATCTATCTGCAGGAGTTCTCCCAGCAGGAGCTGGCGGAGCGACTCGGCGTGCCCCTTGGCACCATCAAATCTCGCCTCAGACTGGCATTACAGAAATTGAAAGAGCAAGTGGAGCAAGGCCATGATTAAAACCCATCCGACTCACGCCATGTTGCGCGCCTTCGCTGCCGACGAGCTGCCCCTGCCGCTGGCCGTCGGTGTCTCTGCCCATTGTGAGCTCTGCCCCGAGTGTGCTGCCAGTCTGCGAGCCTGCGAAGAGGAACTGGCTCGCCAGTATCTGGAGCCGACCGAGCAGCCAGTCGAGGTGAGCGAGCCCATGCCAGCGGTACTCGACGCCGTACTGGCCGGCATATTGCAGCAGCCAGTGACCAGCCAGGCCGAGCTCGGCCAACCGGCGCCGTCTACCCCCGAATTGCAGGTAGCCGGCCATTCATACCGCCTGCCCCGGGCACTTGCCCGTCACCATGCCCCCAAGTGGCGCCATATCGGTGCCATTCGCCAACACAGTTTGCCGCTGGACGAGATGGGGGCCCGCGCCAGTCTGCTTCACATCGAGGCCGGTGGTCGTATCCCCGAGCACACCCATCAGGGCTATGAGCTGACCCTGTTGCTGGCGGGCAACATGCAGGATGGTGACACCTGCTATCAGGCGGGGGACTTCATCTGGCGCGATGCCAGCCATGCCCACAGCCCGCATACACCGGATGGTTGCCTCTGCTACACGGTGCAGGATGCGCCGGTCCAGTTCACCAAGGGACTGTCGCGGCTGCTCAACGGCATCACCCATCGTCTCTATTGAGGTGGGGCAGCAATAGAAAAAGGGACCGAAAGGTCCCTTTTTCATTCGGCTATTTGCCTGTCATCAGGCAACAAACACCAGGTAGACGGCGAAGGCCACGATGAAGCGGTAGATGGCGAACGGGATGAAGTCGAGGCGACGGATCAGCGCCAGGAAGGTCTTGATGGCAATCATGGCGACCACGAAGGCAGTGATGAACCCCACCGCAAACATGGGAAAGTCGGCCATGGAGAGGAGGTCGCGGCTCTTGTAGAGATCCAGCCCGCTTGCCGCCACCATCATGGGCACCGCCAGAATGAAGGAAAACTCGGCTGCTGCCTGACGGCTGATCCCCATCAGCATGCCGCCGCTGATGGTGGCACCGGAGCGGGAGAAACCGGGCCAGAGCGCCAGACACTGGAACAGACCTATGCCGAACGCCTGCTTGTAGCTGATGTCATCCAGGGTCTCGGAGCGTACCGCCGGACGAAACTTCTCGGCGATGATCAGCAAGATGCCGCCGGCAACCAGGGCGTACATCACGGTTTCCGGTCCGAACAGGTTGGCCTTGATCCAGCTGTGAATCCCCAAGCCGATGATCACGGCGGGCAGCATGCCGAGGATGATGTGCACCAGGGAGAGGGTGGCGTGATCCTGAGGTGGTTTCTGGCCAAAGTGGATGCCAATCAAGCCAAACAGGCGGCGCCAGAAGACGGCCACGACAGCGAGAATGGAGCCCATCTGGATCACCACTTCGAAGGTGGCGGCCTTGGGCCCTTCGAAGCCCAGCAGGTGGCCGACGATGATCATGTGGCCGGTCGAGGAAACGGGCAGAAACTCGGTCAGGCCCTCTACTATGCCCAGCACAAAGGCGACAAACAGGGCGTAAGACTCTGTCATGGTTCAGATCTCTTGGTTGATTGGTCCGGATAAGGTCAACCCCGAGCTGGGTCGGGGTGGCCAATGATGGAGGAAAACCGGGCAGGCAACCAGAAAATATTGGGGCGCTGTGAGGGGCTGTCGTCATACAGGGTTGCCAGATCCCATCCTGCTCCTCCCTTGCCAGGGGAGGGGGCCCGTCTCTCGGGGAAGGTGCCGTCGTCACGTCCCTCTTGTCCACGCCGATGCAGCAGTGGCTCCTCCCCCTTGCAAGGGAGGCGGCGGGAAAGGGTCAGGCCAGGGTCGTCTCTATCTGCCGTTGCAACGGCTCATCCAGCGGGGGTAAGGCGAGGGCATAGACAGCGTTCACTATCTGCTCGGGGCTGCTGGCGCCAATCAGGGCGCAGCTCACCACGGGATCGCGCAGCACCCACTGCAGCGCCAGTTGTGACAGATCCTGTCCTCGCTGCTGCGCCAGGGTGTGCAGGGCCCGGATCCTGGCCAGCGTGTCCGGAGTGATCTGTTCCGGCTTGAGAAAGGGGCTACCGCTGGCGGCACGGGAATCCGCCGGTATGCCCGCCAGATAACGGTCGCTGAGCAGGCCGCCAGCCAGTGGCGAAAAGGCCACCACTCCCACGCCTTGCTCGCGGCAGACCGGCAGGGTTTCGGCCTCTATTTCCCGCTGGAACAGGGAGTATTTGAGCTGATTGACCAGGCAGGGAGTCCCGAGTTCGGCCAGCCGGCTCGCCGCCCGGGCGGCCAGTTCGGCCGGATAGTTGGAAAGACCGACATAGAGCGCCTTGCCCTGACGCACCATGAGCGCCAGTGCCTGGCAGGTTTCTTCCAGAGGGGTGCGGGGATCCGGCCTGTGGTGATAGAAGATGTCCAGGTAGTCGAGTCCGAGCCGGCGCAGGCTCTGGTGCAGGCTGGCAAACAGATACTTGGCGCTGCCGCCATCGCCGTAGGGGCCGTCCCACATCACATAACCCGCCTTGCTGGCGATGATCAGCTCGTCTCTGTAAGGAGCCAGACTGCGTTTGAGCACGCCGCCGAAGGTGGTCTCGGCGGAGCCGGGGGGCGGCCCGTAGTTGTTGGCCAGATCGAAGTGGGTGATGCCCAGATCGAATGCCTGATGCACCATGGCCTTCACCCTGGCGGGATCGCTGCCCTCGCCGAAGTTGTGCCACAGCCCCAGCCCTATGCTGGGCAGGCGCAGGCCGTGGCGGCCGACGGATCGATAGGGTTGGCGCTGGTAACGGTCGGGGGCGGCCAGGTAGTTGTCATCCATAAAGACTCCTGAATCGGCTCGATAACTGTCAGTGTGCTGTCATGCCCGGTGTCGTTGGCCAAAGCTCCCACCCTTGCCAGAAGAAAGGGCGCACACAAAGCGCTTCCCTGACAGAGGGGGTGTCAGCCGGTTCCTCCCCTGACAGAGGGGCGGTCGGGAGAATGACGCCACCAGCACCTGTTTTAGTCTGCGGGGATAAAACGGTAACGGGTCTGGTGACGATAGTGCTGGCCCGGCAGCAGCCAGGGATCACCGAGCGCTGGCCGGTTGGGACTGTCCGGCAGCTGCTGCGCTTCAAGGCAAAAGCCGTCGTAATCCTGATGGGGCTGACCGCTGCGGTTCGGCGTGTTGGCCAGCCAGTTGCCGGTGTAGAACTGCAACGAAGGCTGGTTGGTATAGACCTCCATCGTCAGCTGTTTATCCCCCGACACCACCTGCGCTGCTCGCCCCTGTTCAGGACCATTGAGGAGAAAAGCGTGATCGTACCCCTTGGCCTGCCGTTGCTGGGGGTGGCTCAGCCAATCCAGGCCTATGGGACGTGCAACCCGCAGATCGAAGGGACCTTCCACTGGCACAATGGTCAGCGGCAGGCCGCTGCCGTCGGTAGGCAGGAAGTAGTCGGCATTGAGACTGATGGCATGGTCGCGCACATCGCCGCCCTTGCTGCCCCCATCCAGATTGAAATAGGCGTGGCTGGTGAGGCTGACCGGAGTAGGGGCATCTGTGCTGGCTCTGAACTCCACCACCAGGTCGTACTGTTCCAGTCGATATTCCATCGTCACCCGCAAGTTGCCGGGAAAGCCCTGATCCCCTGCCTTTGACAGCAGGACGAGTTTGACCCGATCCGACTCCTGTTCCTTGATCTGCCAGATCCTGTGATGAAACCCCTCCTGTCCACCGTGCAGGCAGTGAGGCGGTTGATTGGCATCCAGAGCCCAGTGCTGGCCATCACGCACCAGCTCTGCCCCGCCGATACGGTTGGCAAAACGGCCTGCGACGGCGCCCAGCCACACCTGTTGCGCGGGATAGGCTTCATCGGCGCAGCCCAGCAGCACTTCACGCCTTGAGCCTGCCACCGGCAGGGTGAGGGAGGTGAGGGTGGCGCCAAAATCGAGGCCGCGCAGGCGCAGCCCTTCTTCATTTTCCAGCTCGAATGGTGTCATGGCTTGCCTGCCCCTGTGCCTGTATGGGTACGGCAGACAGGACTGTCAGTCGTGATGATCGGGTGCATACCGTCATGGGGTGTGAATGCTGTCATAGCTTGCCCGCTCCTGTGCTTGTATGGGTACGGCAGACATGGCTGTCAGTCGTGATGATCGGGTGCATACCGTCATGCGGAGTGAAGGCTGTCATAGCTTGCCCGCTCCTGCACTGGCGCGGCAGACATAGCTGTCGGCCTTGATGCCGAAGCGGGCCGGGTACTCGGCGTCGACGGCGGCAATCACCTCGGCGACCTGCGCCGGGCGGAGCAGGGCAACCACGCAGCCACCGAAGCCGCCACCCGTCATCCGCACACCGCCTTCGCGGCCAAGCTTGGTTTTTATGATCTCCACCAGACCGTCGATGGGGGGCACTGTGATTTCGAAGTCATCGCGCATGGCGGCGTGGGACTCGGCCATCAGTTGGCCGAGGCGTACCAGGTCGCCGGACTCCAGCGCATCGGCAGCGGCCAGAGTACGGGTGTTGTCGCCCACCACATGGCGGGCGCGGCGGTAACAGACCTCATCCAGTCCGGCTTTGCCTGCTTCCAGTGCAGCCAAGTCCAGATCCCGCAGTGCCTTGACCCCGTAGTGGCGGGCGGCGGTTTCACACTGCTGGCGGCGGGTGTTGTACTCGCTGTCCACCAGACCGCGGCGCACGTTGGAGTTGACGATCAGCACCGCCAGGTCGGATGGCATGGGAATAAGGCGGGTTTCGAGCGAGCGGCAGTCGAGCAGCAGGGCGTGATCCTGCTTGCCGCTAGCGGAGATCATTTGATCCATGATGCCGCAGTTGCAACCGACGAACTGGTTCTCCGCCTGCTGACCGTTGAGGGCAATCTCGGCCTGGCTGATGTGAAGCCCCAGCGCCTCCTTGAAAGCCTGGCCTATGGCCACTTCCAGCGAGGCGGACGATGAAAGACCTGCCCCCTGCGGCACGTTGCCCGATACCACCAGATTGAGACCGTGCAAGGCCTGGCCGCGCTCCTGCAGGTACTTCACCACACCGCGTACATAGTCGCTCCAACGTTGGCTGGGGTGGTGCTCTATGGGCTGGTGCAGGTCGAACAGGTCGCGCTGGTTGTCGTAATCGGCGGCGATCACCTGCACCTGACTGTCGCTGCGCAGACCGATGGCGACACAGGTTTCGTAGTCGATGGCGCAGGGCAGTACGAAGCCGTCGTTATAGTCGGTGTGCTCGCCGATGAGATTGACGCGGCCGGGGGCGCGCACCAGCAGGTCAGGTTGCTGTTCGAACTGCTCGACAAAAACGGCGCTGACGCGTTGGCTGGGGGTCATAGGGCCTCCTCATTGACTTGGCTGGTGTGTTTGTAGTGGATTGGACTGAGTGCGCGAAGTCGTTCTGCTGCTTGTTCCGGCGTCAGATCGCGCTGGGTCTCTGCCAGCATCTCGAAGCCCACCATAAATTTGCGCACTGTGGCGGAGCGCAGCAGCGGCGGATAGAAGTGGGCGTGCAGTTGCCAGGCCTCGGGGCAGTCTGAATAGGGCGGGGCGAAGTGCCAGCCCATGGAGTAGGGAAAGCTGCACTCGAACAGATTGTCGTAACGGCTGGTGAGCTCCTTGAGCGCCACCGCCAGATCCTGCTGCAGCTCGGGGGTGAGGCCGAGCAGGGAGGGCACATGGGTCTTGGGCAGCAGCAGGGTTTCGAACGGCCAGGCGGCCCAGAAAGGAACGACTGCCAGCCAGTGTGCGGTTTCCACTACGATGCGGGTGCGATCCGCCAGCTCCCGCTCCACATATTCGACCAGCAGCGGGCGGCCGTGCTCGGCCAGCCAGTTGCGCTGGTGTTGCTCTTCGCGGGCGATCTCGTTGGGCAGAAAGTCGCTGCCCCAGAGCTGGCCATGGGGATGGGGGTTGGAGCAGCCCATGACGGCGCCCTTGTTTTCAAACACCTGCACCCATTGCCACTGGCTCGACAGCTCGGCCACCTGTTCCATCCAGGTGGTGATCACTGCCTCTATGGCGGGCAGCGGCAGCTCGGGCAGTGTCTTGCCGTGATCCGGCGAGAAGCAGATGACCCGGCTGGTGCCGCGGGCGGCTTCCAGTTTCAGCAGGGGATCCTGGTCGCCGCGGGTGGCCGGTGTGTCTTGCATCAGGGCGGCGAAGTCGTTGGTGAAGACGAAGGTGCCCTGATAGTCCGGGTTCTTGTCGCCGGTGACGCGCTGGTTGCCCGCACAGAGGAAGCAATCCGGATCGTGGGACTGGCTCGGCGCTTGACTGACCTTCTCGACCTGACCCTGCCAGGGGCGCTTGGCCCTGTGGGGGGAGACCAGCACATATTGACCGGTCAGCGGGTTGAAACGACGGTGGGGGTGATCAACCGGGTTGAACATCATCACTCCTCATTACCTGATGAAATGGATGGGGTGGCCGCCAACGGGGCCTGGAAGAGAGGGCGAGCGGCGCTGTGCATGCTTACGCCTCGTATCCCCGTGGATTTCTGGACTGCCAGCGCCAGCTGTCGGCGCACATGGTTGCGAGGTCACGGCTGGCGCGCCAGTTCAGCTCGCGTTCTGCTTTGCCCGGGTCGGCCCAGCACTCGGCGATGTCGCCAGGGCGTCTTGGTTCGATGCGGCAGGGTAGCGGTTGACCGGACGCGGCTTCGAATGCCGCGACCATCTGCAGCACGCTCTGGCCCTGACCCGTGCCCAGGTTGTAGATATGTACGCCGCCCTGACGGGCGCAATGCTGCAGCGCTTTGACATGCCCCTCGGCGACATCCATCACATGGATGTAATCGCGCACGCCAGTGCCATCTATGGTGGGGTAATCGTTTCCAAAGACGGAGAGACAGTCACGACGACCGATGGCGACCTGGGTCAGAAAGGGCATCAGATTGTTGGGGATACCCTGGGGATCCTCCCCCATGGTGCCGGACTCGTGGGCCCCGACCGGGTTGAAGTAGCGCAGCAGCGTCATACTCCAGTGCGGTTCGGCCCGGTGCAGATCCTCGAGGATCTCTTCGATGATCAGTTTTGATCGACCATAGGGATTGGTGGCGCTGCGGGGGAAGTCTTCCCGGATGGGCGTGCTGGCCGGATCACCATAGACGGTGGCCGAGGAGCTGAAGACCAGGCTGTTGACCCCCGCGCGTTTCATCGCCTGCAGCAGGGTGAGGGTGCCAGCGAGGTTGTTTTCATAGTATTCGAGGGGAAGGCGGGTCGATTCACCGACCGCCTTGAGGGCGGCAAAATGGATCACTGCCTCTATCTGCTGTTCGGCGAAGATGCGATCCAGCAGTGCCGGGTCACGTATGTCCCCCTGATAGAAGAGGGGGGCACACCCGCTGATGGCGGCGATGCGGGCCAGCACGCCCACCTTGCTGTTGCAAAGATTATCCACCACCACAGGCTCCATCCCCGCGGTCTGCAGGGCCAGGCAGGTGTGGCTGCCAATATAGCCGCAGCCGCCGGTGACCAGTACTTTCATCCTCTTCTCCATGCTGAAAAAAGCCTGTGAAGGAGTTTAGCCGAGCCCCTGACGAGCAAACTGTGAACTGCTTAACAAAAGCATGTAAACGATTACACTCGTGTGGGTGGTTATAAATTACACGACTTGGCTTTTTCCCCTGTCATCACTGATGATGCCCGGTATAATGGCTACGTCTTGAACTGTGAAATAAGTGAAAACAGCATGAGTACCATCAAGGATGTCGCCCGTTTGGCCAATGTATCTGTGGCAACGGTTTCACGGGTGATGAACAACTCACCCAAGGCCAGTGCCGCTTCTCGCGAGGTGGTACAAAAAGCCATGGCCGAGTTGGGCTATACCCCCAACGCCAACGCCCGAGCACTGGTCAGCAAGACCTGTGACACCATGGGCGTGCTGGTGGGTGACGTGGCAGATCCCTTCTTCGGTGCCCTGATCAAGGGGGTTGCTGCGGTGGCAGTGGAGCAGGGATTGCACCTGCTGATGGGTAATGGTTTTCACAGGGCGCAGCAAGAGCGCGAGTCCATCGATTTGCTGATCGGCAAGCGGTGCGAGGCGCTGGTGGTACACAGCAAGGCGTTGAGTGACGAGGAGTTGATCGATTATGCCCTGCGGGTGCCCGGCATGGTGCTGATCAATCGCGACATTCCTGCCTTGAAGGGGCGCTGCATCGCTCTCAATAATCGACAGGGGGCCGCCACTGCGACCCGGCATCTGCTGGAGCTGGGCCACCGGCATATCGCTTTTCTCAGCTCGGACCACGCCATCGAGGATGCTACCTTGCGGTTGCAGGGTTACCAGGATGCGCTGACCGAGGCTGGGCTGCGCGCCGATCCCGAGCTGGTCGAGAGCGGCATGCCCAACGAGGAGGGGGGGGAGCGCGCCATGCTCAACCTGCTGGCCAAAGGGCAGCCCATCACGGCCGTGGTTGCCTACAACGATGCCATGGCGGCGGGGGCCATCTCAGTGCTGGCTGACAACGGCCTCAAGGTGCCTGAGGAGGTCTCGGTGGTGGGCTTCGATGACATCATCTACGCCCGATACCTGAGGCCCAAGCTTTCCACCATGCGTTATCCCATCGAACTGATGGCGGCCCAGGCAGCCAAGCTGGCGTTGCAGCTGGCGGCGGGTGAAAGTGACGCTGTGCAGAGCCGCATTTACACCCCGACGCTTATCAATCGTCACTCTGTGGCACCCGTTCGAGCCTGATCCCTCCTGTTTCCGTCAGTTTCCTGTCCCGGATCGCCCTTTTTCAGGTGGGCGATCCGGCTGCGCTCATTTTTACCTTCATTTAGCGATTTTTTACCCTGCTTTACTTAACACAATTGGTGTAATCGTTTACATCTGTGTGAGCAAGATCGCCGATCCCCAGGCAAAACTCCCCTACACTGCATAGGTTTTCAGCGTCGATGCAGGGAGAGAAAAAGATGCTCAGGGAGATAGTGGCCCGTCAGGATTGGCAGACCCAGGCGATTACATCGGTGAATCGTCTGGCGGCTCATACCCCCTTGTTCAGCTGGCGCAGCGAGGCGGATGCCCGTGCCGCTCTCGCCTCACCGTCACGGTTGCTGCTGGATGGCGAATGGCGTTTCTCCTTCTTCGAGGCACCGGAGTTCGTGCCGGAGCAGTGGCTAGAGCAGGATCTGGCGGATGCCTGTGCCATCTCTGTGCCCGGCAACTGGCAGCTGGATGCCGCCTATCCGGCGTCGCGTCCCGCCACTGACGGCCCCATCTACACCAATATCAAGTATCCCTTCCCCTGTGATCCGCCCCGGGTACCGGCAGACAATCCGACCGGCTGTTACTCCCGCGAGTTCGAGTTGCCCGCCGACTGGCTGGCCAGCGGCCAGACTCGCATCATCTTCGACGGGGTGGACAGCGCCTTCTACCTGTTCTGCAACGGCCGCTGGATCGGTTATTCCCAGGACAGCCGGCTGCCTGCCGAATTCGATCTGAGTCCATGCCTCAATGTCGGTTGCAACCGGTTGGCGGTGCTGGTGCTGCGCTGGTCTGATGGCTCCTATCTGGAAGATCAGGACATGTGGCGCATGAGCGGCATCTTCCGTTCCGTCAGCCTGCTGCACAAACCCGAGCGCCATCTGATGGATGTGCGGCTGACACCCGTGCTGGATGCCTGCTATCGGGATGCTCGCCTCAAGGTGGAGTTGCAAGTCAATGAGGGCACTGGGCTGGCGGTGGAGGCCAAGCTCTATTTCAGTGAGACGCTGATCGCCGACCGGCGCCAGCCGCTGGGCACAGGCGCCATCGACGAGAAGGGCGCTTACACAGACAGGGCCGAGCTATGGCTGGAGGTAGCGACGCCGCACAAGTGGAGCGCCGAGACGCCCTACCTTTATCGACTGACCCTGACCCTGCTGGATGAACAGGGCGAGCCCATCGAGAGCGAGGCCCATGACGTGGGCTTCCGGGCGGTGGAGATCCGTGACGGTCTGCTGCGGGTCAATGGCCAGCCTCTGCTCATTCGCGGCGCCAACCGCCACGAGCACGACGCAGCCCTGGGGCATGTGGTGACCCCTGCCGCCATGGAGCAGGATCTGCGGTTGATGAAACAACACAACTTCAACGCGGTGCGCTGTTCCCATTACCCCAATCATCCTGACTTGTATCGCCTGTGCGATCGGCTCGGTCTCTACGTGGTGGACGAGGCGAACCTGGAGACTCACGGCATGGTGCCCATGGGGCGGCTGGCGCAGGATCCCGCCTGGAGTGGTGCGTTTCTGGAGCGGGTCACCCGCATGGTGGCGCGCGACTTCAACCACCCCTCCATCATCATCTGGTCACTGGGCAACGAATCCGGCTATGGCCCTGCCCACGACGCCATGTATGGCTGGCTCAAGCGCAGTGATCCGAGTCGTCCGGTCCAGTACGAAGGGGGCGGGGCAGACACGGCCGCTACCGACATCATCTGCCCCATGTATGCCCGTACCCATCAGGATCAACCCTTCCCGGCCGTGCCCAAGTGGGCGCTGGCCAAGTGGATCGGCCTGCCGGGCGAGACCCGGCCACTCATCCTGTGTGAATACGCCCATGCCATGGGCAACAGTCTGGGGGGCTTTGCCCACTACTGGCAGGCGTTTCGCGATCATCCCAGGTTGCAGGGCGGCTTCGTGTGGGATTGGGTGGATCAGGGGCTCGACAAGCAGACCGGTGATGGCCGCCACTATTGGGCTTACGGCGGTGACTTCGGCGACCAGCCCAACGATCGCCAGTTCTGCTGCAACGGCCTGCTGTTTCCGGACAGGACGCCCCATCCCGCCCTGTTCGAGGCAAAGCGGGCCCAGCAATTTTTCGAGCTGACATTGCTGAGCCAGCATCCCCTGGTGGTGGGGATCGACAGTGAATACCTGTTCCGTACCACGGATAACGAATTGCTGCGCTGGCGACTGTGCGAGAACGGCGTTGTCGTGCTGCAGGGGGAATGCCCACTCACACTCGCGCCTCGGGCCAGTATGGCGCTGACCTTGCTGGATACGCTGCCAGCCTTTGCGGCAGGCTCCCTCGCCTGGCTGGAGCTGGCCATAGTGCAACCCGCAGCTACGGCCTGGGCCGAGCCGGAGCATGAGGTGGCGCACCAGCAATTTATGCTGCCAACGCCCATGGCGATTCCGGCGGCGTTTAAACCCGCCGCGATAAGCGAGCAGTCGGATCACTGGCTTGTCTGCGCGGCTGGCTGCGAGTGGCAACTGGACAAAAGCAGCGGCCGCATCCGCAGTTGGCAGAAACATGGCCGCGAGCGGCTGCGGGAGGCCATTGCCGATCACTTCTATCGCGCGCCGTTGGACAACGACATAGGCACCAGCGAAGCGGATCACGCCGATCCCGACGCCTGGATTGCCCGTTGGGAAAGGGCAGGGCTCAACCATCTGCAGCATCGCTGTCTCGGGTTGGAGGTCAATGCTCATCAGGGCTGTGTGGTGGTCACTCACGGTTACTTCGTCAACGAGGCGCTCAAGCTATCGACCCGCTGGCAGCACAGCTTTGGCGCCGATGGTGCCATGGGACTCACCATCAGGGTGGAGGTCGCCGCAGACATGCCATCGCTGCCCCGCATCGGTACCAGGCTCTGGCTGGATGAAGGAGTGAACCATGAGTTCAATGAGGTGAGCTGGCTGGGCCGCGGCCCCCATGAGAACTATCCGGATCGCCTGCTTGGCGCAGATCTCGGTCGCTGGCAGTTGCCTCTGACGGCTCTGCACACCCCTTATGTGTTCCCGACCGACAACGGACTGCGTTGTGAGACGCGCCAACTGTTGCTGGGGGACCTGACGGTCGAAGGGCAGTTCCACTTCAGCGTCAGTCGCTACAGTCAGCAGCAGTTGACCCTGGCGCGCCATCAGACCGATCTGGTGACGCAGGGAGGCCTGCACCTCTGTCTCGATGGTTTTCATATGGGGGTGGGTGGCGATGATTCCTGGAGCCAGAGCGTGCGACCGGAATATTGGTTGCAGCCAGGGAGCTACTATTGGAACTGTGTTCTACGCTGAATCTGACCTGCTCATAGGTAGCGAAAAGGCACGTTCAGGTCCCCACCAAGCGGGGTTAACTTCAACACCATGATTTTTAATGAATTTATTGCTATGTAACAGAGTGTAAACGTTTTCATTTTGTTGCCATGATCACAGACCGACATACAACAAACTGATTACATTAGGCTGGCGCCAGTTCAATTGGTGTACAGCATTCCCTACAAAAACAGATAGAGAGATCGGAGCATAACAATGAAAAAAATCACGACAGTTGCCGCCGTACTGATGAGCCTGATGGCAGGGGCCACTGCCCATGCCGAAACCCGTTTGGGGGTTACCGTTTACAAGTACGACGACAACTTTATGGCTGTGGTACGCAAGGCTATCGAGAAGGAAGCAGCGGCAAACCCGGGTGTGGAGCTGCTGATGAATGACTCCCAGAATGACCAGTCCAAGCAGAACGATCAGATCGATGTGCTGCTGGCCAAGGGCGTGAAGGCCCTGGCGATCAACCTGGTTGACCCGGCGGCTGCCCCTGTCGTGATTGAGAAGGCCCGTGGCGAAGATATTCCGGTCGTCTTCTACAACAAGGAGCCGAGCACTGCCGATCTGGCCAGCTATGAGAAGGCTTACTACGTGGGTACCGACTCCAAGGAGTCAGGCATCATTCAGGGTCAGCTGATCGCCAAACACTGGAAAGCTCATCCCGAGTGGGATCTGAACAAGGATGGCGTCATCCAGTTCGTGCTGCTCAAAGGCGAGCCGGGCCACCCGGATGCCGAAGCCCGCACCTCCTACGTCGTCAAGACCCTGAACGATGGCGGTCTCAAGACGGAGCAGCTGCACATGGATACAGGTATGTGGGATACCGCCATGGCCAAGGACAAGATGGATGCCTGGATCTCCGGCCCCAACGCCAACAAGATTGAAGTGGTCATCGCCAACAACGACGGCATGGCGATGGGCGCCGTCGAGTCACTGAAAGCCCAGGGCAAGACCGCCATTCCGGTGTTCGGCGTCGATGCGCTGCCGGAAGCGCTGGCCATGGTCAAGAGCGGTGCCATGGCGGGCACCGTGCTGAACGATGCAGCCAACCAGGCCAAAGCCACCTTCGAGCTGACCAAGAATCTGGCTGAAGGCAAGCCGGCCGGTGAAGGTACCCAGTGGACTATCGTCGACAAGGTCGTACGTGTTGCCTACGTGGGTGTGGATAAAGACAACCTGTCTCAATTCGAGTAACTCCCTCCTCCAGGGCAAGGGAGATCCCCTTGCCCTTTTTTCAACCAGATGTGATGGCTGATATGACAACACAGCAACAATCAGAATGGCTGTTGGAGATGATTGACGTCAGTAAAAGCTTTCCCGGCGTCAAGGCACTCGATAATGTCAATTTACGGGTCCGTCCTCATTCTGTGCATGCGTTGATGGGCGAGAACGGGGCGGGGAAATCCACGCTGCTCAAGTGCCTGTTCGGCATCTATGAAAAGGATCAGGGCAAGATTTTCTTCAAGGGGCAGGAGGTCAATTTCACCTCCTCCAAAGAGGCGCTGGAAAATGGCGTCTCCATGGTGCATCAGGAGCTCAACCTGGTATTACAGCGCACCGTGATGGACAACATGTGGCTAGGTCGCTATCCCACCAAGGGCTGGTTTGTCGACCACGGCAAGATGTATGACGATACCAAGCGCATCTTTGACGAGCTGGATATCGATATCGATCCCAAGGTCAAGGTGGGCACGCTCTCCGTGTCCCAGATGCAGATGATCGAGATCGCCAAGGCATTCTCCTATGACGCCAAGATCGTCATCATGGACGAGCCTACCTCCTCCCTGACCGAGAAAGAGGTAAACCATCTCTTCAAGATCATCAACAAGCTGAAAGAGAAGGGCTGCGGCATCGTCTATATCTCCCACAAGATGGAAGAGATCTTCCAGCTGTGTGACGAGATCACCATATTGCGGGATGGCCAGTGGGTGGCAACCCAGCCACTCAAGGGTATGACCATGGATCAGATCATCGGCATGATGGTCGGTCGCGAGCTGACCCAGCGATTCCCGGAAAAAACCAACCAGCCCAAAGAGGTGATCCTCGAGGTCGAACATCTGACAGCCAAAAACCAGCCCTCCATCCAGGACGTGACCTTCAACCTGCACAAGGGGGAGATCCTCGGCATCGCCGGGCTGGTGGGGGCCAAGCGCACCGACATAGTAGAAACCCTGTTTGGCATTCGCGATCACAGTGCGGGTGCCATCAAGCTGCACGGCAAGGTGGTGGCGAATCATACGGCGCATGAGGCCATCTTGAACGGCTTCGCCCTGGTGACGGAAGAGCGCCGCTCCACCGGTATCTATTCGCGCCTCGATATCGCCTTCAACTCCCTGATCGCCAACATGGACAGCTACAAGGGCTCCATGGGGCTGCTCAGCAACAACAAGATGAAGAGCGACACCCAGTGGGTCATCGACGCCATGCGGGTCAAGACGCCGACCCAGCAGACGCAGATCGGCTCCCTCTCCGGTGGCAACCAGCAGAAGGTCATTATCGGCCGCTGGCTGCTGACCCAGCCGGAGATCCTGATGCTGGATGAACCGACCCGCGGCATCGACGTGGGGGCCAAGTTCGAGATCTACCAGCTCATCCTGGAGCTGGCGAAGAAGGACAAGGGCATCATCATCATCTCGTCTGAAATGCCCGAGCTGCTCGGCATCACGGATCGCATCATGGTGATGAGCAATGGCCGGGTCGCCGGGATCGTCAACACCAAAGAAACTGACCAGAGCGAGATACTGCGCCTGGCATCTCTGTACCTCTAGAGACAGGAAGACATTTATGGAGTCGGCTAAAAATTTCAATCTGATGCAGGCGCTTAAGGAAAACGCCATCTATTTGGTGCTGCTGGTGCTGCTCATGGTCATAGTGATCCAGGAGCCATCCTTCCTGAGCCTCACCAACTTCAGCAACATCCTGACCCAGTCTTCGGTGCGGGTCATCATAGCGCTGGGGGTGGCGGGCATTATCATCACCCAGGGGACGGATCTCTCGGCCGGTCGTCAGGTCGGTCTGGCGGCGCTGATTGCGGCGACCATGTTGCAGGCGCTGACCAACGTCAACAAGGTGTTTCCCAGCCTGGGGGAAGTGCCTATTCCCGTGGTGATCCTGCTGGTGTGTGCCGTGGGGGCGTTGATCGGGCTGGTTAACGGTCTGATCGTGGCCTATCTGAACGTAACCCCGTTCATTACCACCCTGGGTACCATGATCATCGTCTACGGCATCAACTCCCTCTACTTTGACTCCGTGGGTGCCTCGCCGGTGGCCGGTTTTGACCCCCGCTTCTCGAGTTTCGCGCAGGGCTTTATCCGGATAGGGGGGTTCAAGCTTTCGTATCTCACCTTCTATGCAGCCATCGCCAGCGTCTTTGTCTGGGTGCTGTGGAACAAGACCCGCTTTGGCAAAAACATCTTCGCCATCGGCGGCAACCCCGAGGCCGCCAAGGTTTCCGGTGTCAATGTGGCAGTCAACCTGGTGATGATCTATGCCCTGGCCGGTGTCTTCTACGCCTTCGGCGGCATGCTGGAAGCGGGCCGTGTAGGCAGTGCTACCAACAACCTGGGCTTCATGTACGAGCTGGATGCCATCGCAGCCTGCGTGGTGGGTGGGGTTTCGTTCGCCGGTGGTGTGGGGACGGTTGCCGGCGTGATCACAGGGGTGCTCATCTTCACCCTGATCAACTACGGCCTGACCTATATTGGAGTCAGCCCTTACTGGCAGTTCATCATCAAGGGCGGCATCATCATACTGGCGGTGGCTCTGGACTCCATGAAGTACGCCAAGAAGAAATAACAATTGGCAGGGAGGGTTGGCAATGCCGGCCCTCCCTTCTGGAGGGAACCCATGCCATTCAAGGTCAAGATTTACCTCTTGCTGCTATTGGCCATTCTGGTCACCATCGGCACCGCCTGGTTCAGTGTGAATCACTTTATCAGTGGTTATATTCGTACCCAGTCCACCCAGAACATCAATGAACAGATAGCGCTCGTCAAAGAGAAGCTGGCGGGAGACATCAATCAGAAAATCCTGCTGGCGGCCAACCTCAACTTCGGCGTGACCAACGTCAAAAAGACCCTGGAAGAGACCGGATTTCACAACATCGTCAAGGTGATCGGCGACATGGCGTTCGACGTGGGCGGTGTCATCAACGATGCGGCCAAGGTGGATGCCCTGCGCAAGCTGATCCCCGAAGCCAACAACCAGATCACCATCAGCCCGTTACAACAGGTGGATGGCAAGCCGGTCATTACCATACTGGTGCCGCGCGGTGCCGATTCTGCCTACCTTTATTACCTCGACATGAGCGAGTTCAAGCGTCTGCTGGAAAAAGTGAGCGGGGAAGGGCGCTACTTCTCCCTTGCTGACGGTCAGGGCAATGTGCTCTACAGCAGCAAGCCGCAGGGAGAAAGCGAGTCTCGCCCCAATCAGCTTGATATTCGTGGCAGCAGCTGGACGCTGACCGGTTATGTCGATCTCGACTATATCCGCGCCATGACCCAGGCACTCAACGGCAAGATTGTCATGGCCCTGCTGGCGGTGGCTGTACTGGTGCTGGTGCTTGCCATGCTGGCGCTCAATGTGGCCTATCGTCCCATCCTCTCGTTGCGGGATCTGGTGCTGGAGCTTTCTCGCGGCAGCGGCGACCTGACCCGCCGACTGGCGGTGACGAGCAAGGATGACCTGGGCCAGATCTCGGCCGGCATCAACCGCTTCATCGAGCGTCTGCAGGAGATGATGAGAGAGGTGCGGGGGGCGAGTGGCCAGCTCAATACCGGCATCGAAGGATTGGCCAACCAGACCGGTGCCGCTCAATCCTTGCTGGCGGATCATGTGCGCGAGACCGAACAGGTGGTGACGGCCATCAACGAGATGAGTCGCACTGCGGTTTCCGTCTCGGAGAGTGCCGCCAGCACGGCCCAGCTCACCGGCCAGAGCCAGCAGCTGGCGGATCAATCCCGTCAGGTAGTCGATCAGGCCATGGCCAGCGTGATGGCGCTGGTGGACGAGGTGGCGGCGACGGCGCGATCCATCGAAGCCATGCAGCAGGATGTGCAGCAGATTGGTTCAGTGCTTGGGGTAATTGGCAGCATTGCCGAGCAAACCAACCTGTTGGCGCTCAACGCTGCCATAGAGGCGGCTCGCGCCGGTGAACAGGGACGGGGTTTTGCGGTGGTGGCGGACGAGGTGCGTTCGCTGGCGGCTAGAACCCAGAAGAGCACGGCCGAAATCCAGACCATGCTGGCCAGCTTGCAGCGGGGAACCCAGACTGTGGTGGATGCCATGAGCAACACCAAGCAGAGTTGTCAGGGAGCTGCCGAGAACACCACCAAGGTCAACGAGTCGCTGGACTTGATGGCGGGTGAAGTGGTGGAGATCAACGATCTCATCAGCCACATTGCCACGGCTGCCGAGCAGCAGAGTGCGGTAGCGGAAGAGATCAATCGCAACATGAGTGCCATTGCCGAGGTGATCCGTCAGCTGACCAGCAACGGGGAAGAGACGGTGGCAAGCTCGGCGTCGATGCAGAAGACTTATGATCGGCTGAGAGAAATCGTGGGGCACTTCCGACTGGCGTAATAGCGCTATGGTGTGGCCGAGGTAAAAAAAGCCAAAAAGATGGGGGCGACTTGCGTCGCCCCCGATAGTCTTATCGCTCATATCCTTGAACGAAGTTGCTCCCTGCAATCCCTGACTATACCTCTTCCTTTAGGTTTCCCCTTCCCAATCCTTTGGGGTGTCCTTTAGCCATCATGGCCTGACGAGTCATCCGTTCCCATCGCACTTTCTCCGTCCTGGGAGGTGTCCTTTACCACATCCTGTGGTGAGTCCATTTGCCCAACCCTGGCAGCCAGTCTTCCTGACCGACTTCATTGCGTCCGTGCAGGAGTAACTATAAGGATTTCAGGAGGGACGACAACGGCAGTGTGAAAAACGTTTTTACCGATCTGGTTACGAAGGAAACCTTTATGGTTTTTTTGTTTTTAAAATCATTACCTTAATAATTTATTGTTCAGGTTTTTCGATCCTTTCTTCCGACTATCGCGGGGTCTTTTCAGGCGCCTGGCTTACGCAGTCAATGGCGAATGTCTCACACTCCATTTAACTCGGGTTCAGGAAGTGGAGAGGGAGTCACAACAGGGGCGCGGGGGGGATGAGAATGGTTGCCAATACGGTGAGATTCAGTTGTGCTCTTGCAGCCGCTCATAGATGGTTTGGCGCTCTTCCGGGCTAAGAGAGGAGAAATAGTGGGTGAACAGGCGCAACAGCAGGGATTTGTTCATGCCGTCCTGCTGGGTCAGGTTGCCCAGCTCGTCGATGGCCGCCGTACTCAGGGAGAAAGTTGCCTTTTTATAGCTGGGTTTCAGGTGTTCGCCACGCTCGATAAAGGCGAGCGCCGTCAGGGCTTCATCCCGATGCAGGCTCAGCTCAAGACTGACTACTTTGGGTTTGCCCTTGGCGTAGAAATCCGCATCCTCGATAAACTCGTCGATGGTGAATTTCTTCTGATGATGCAGATTGTGCTTCTTCTTCAGGTCGGCAAGGCCCATTTCACACCTCCAGATCCAAAAACTCTTTGGCGATGGTCCGGATCTCTTCGGCCGACTTGCCATCTGGCTCGATCTCCATGACGGAGAGCCCCTTCTCTTCGCTGTCGTCATAGACGTTGCGGCTGTAGGTGATGGCGTTCAGTACATCGACCCCGAACGAGGAGCAGACCTCCTTGGCCTCCAGAATGCGTTTTACCTGGTTGGGCAGAGCAGGGCACTGGGTCAGTACAACGGCAGCCTTGAGGGTGGGATTGACCATCTTGCAGGTGGTGATGAGGTCTTCCATGTGCGGCAAGGTCTTGAGATCGCGGCGCTTGGGTCTAAGCGGGATCAGGGCATGGGTGGCCACCGCCATGGTGGAGCGCAGAGCCCGGTTATCCTGACCACCGCAGTCGACGATGACGTAGTCGTAGCGATTCTTCAGGCTGAGGAGGTCGTTGCGAATGTTGCCGTATAGCTGCACGCAGTTGATCTGGGGGAGATCCGGGTTGTCATTGCGCTCCTGGATCCAGTCGGAGGTGGTGCGCTGGGGGTCACAATCGACCAATAACACTTCGCCATGAAACCGGGTTCTGAGGTCGACTGCCAGATTCTGAGCCAGGCAACTCTTGCCGCTCCCACCCTTCTCACCACCGACCAGCAGGATCATGACAGTCCCCTATCCCTATGAAAAATAGCTGCCTTGAGTATAGGAGGGGGTTGATGCATGACAAGCCAGGAGGAGCCGAGCTCCTCCTGGCTTTCACACTCAGTAGTGCTGACGACCTCCGTACCACTGACAGACATACTCGGGGACCAGCATCTGGGGAGCCTTGTCCACATGGCAGACCACCATGGGGATGGCGGGGGCGCCTTGCGCGCTGACCAGGGACGGTGTTGCGGGCAGAACCAGGGCAGCAAGCAGAAACAGGGACTTGATCTTCATGACTATCTCCTTGGTGACAGAACAGGGCGTGATCCGGATCACTTTCTGAGTTAAGTCGAGTCGGCCTGTGACGCAAGGTTGCGAAATAAATTCAACTAATGAAAAAAGTTTGAAAAGAGGGTGTGGCTGGGTCGGTGAAAAATGCATGACCAAGATGCTGGTTTTGTGCATATCCATATAAAAGGTATGTCACTGACAGCTTGCGGCACAGGCCTGTGCTGGCGGGTCTGGCACAATGCCATGATCTGGGACAAGAAGAGGATTATTCAGCGGGCGATCCGGTTATGACTTTTTATCTTGGTCTCCCTCCCTTTAAAATCAGTGAAGAATTCATTTTTTTGAATATTAAATTCAATAGATTAAGAGTTTCTCTTTATATATATGAAAAACAAGGTTTTTTGTTTTTGTTTGTTTCACTCTGTCGAGATTTAAAATGAATTAAATAAGCTGAAATATGAAATTAAAGTGTAGGAAATTGCTTATTCAAGCGGTTCTGTTGAATGGGAGATTGTCAGTTCTGTTATGCTCGTCAAAGAATAAACTGTGGTTTTATTCAGTTCTGGCTGAATGTGATCAATGTCCAAGTTTGGCGTGATTTGCAGGTCTAACCTCGGTCTCGAAAGGCAAGGGCAGGATAGAACACAAGCTGAGTACCCTACATAAAGAATATCCCGCCTTAGCCACGAGCATGAATAGAAGGAATCTATTCAATCACTCGCAGGGACCACTGCTAGACGGAATATAATCATGAGCAAATTTTATGTAGGTTCTGAAGTTGGCCAATTGCGCCGCGTCATGCTGCACCGCCCCAACCTCAGTCTGAAGCGTCTGACCCCCTCCAACTGCCAGGATCTGCTGTTTGACGATGTCCTGTCCGTTGAGCGTGCCGGTCAGGAGCACGACAAATTCGCTCAGGTACTGCGCGATCAGAATGTCGAAGTTTTCCTGCTGACCAACCTGTTGGCTGAAACCCTGGATGTACCGGAAGCCAAAACCTGGCTGTTGCAACATCAGGTCTCCGATTATCGTCTCGGCTCTTCTCTTGCCAATGACGTGCGTTGCTTCCTGGCGGACATGCCGCACCGTGAGCTGGCCCGCATCCTCTCCGGCGGCCTGACCTACTCAGAGATGCCTTACAGTGGCGTCAACATGGTCGTCGGCATGCACGCTCCGACCGATTTCATCATTGAACCTCTGCCGAACCATCTCTTTACCCGTGACACCTCCTGCTGGGTTTACGGTGGCGTCTCCATCAACCCCATGGCCAAGGCCGCCCGCCGCCGTGAAACCAACCATGTGAAGGCCATCTACCGCTGGCACCCGCAGTTTGCCGGTCAGGACTTCATCAAGTACTTCGGTGATGAGGATCATGACTATGACAACTCCACCATCGAAGGGGGAGATGTACTGGTAATCGGTCGTGGCTCCGTGCTCATCGGCATGTCCGAGCGCACCACGCCGCAAGGGGTCGAGCACCTGGCTCGCAGCCTGTTCAAACACGGTCAGGCCAAACAGGTCATCGCCATGCAACTGCCAAAACACCGCAGCTGCATGCACCTGGATACCGTTATGACCCACATGGATATAGATACCTTCTCCGTCTATCCGGAAGTCATCCGCAAGGACGTGAACTGCTGGAGCCTGACTCCGGGCGGTGCCACCGGCATGAACATCAAGGAAGAGGGTTACTTTGTTTCCGCCATTGAAAAAGCGCTGGGCGTGGATCAGCTCAAGCTCATCACCACGGGTGGTGACAGCTTCGAAGCCGAACGCGAACAATGGAACGATGCCAACAACGTGCTGACAGTGCGTCCTGGCGTGGTGGTGGGGTATGAGCGCAACACCTACACCAACGAGAAATATGACAAGGCCGGCATCACAGTGCTCTCCATTCCGGGTGAAGAACTGGGTCGTGGCCGCGGCGGCGCCCGCTGCATGAGCTGCCCGATGGAACGTGACGGCATCTGACAAGACGGCGTGGCGCCGGCAGAGGCTGGCGCCACACATACCAAGACTCGAGATCAACACTCATGAAAAAACCAACTGTCGTCGTCGCCCTGGGTGGCAATGCCCTGCTCCGTCGTGGCGAGCCCCTTGAAGCGGATATCCAGCGCAAGAATATCGCCACCGCTGCCAAGACCATCGCCCTGATAGCTCAGGAGTACAACGTGGTACTGGTGCACGGCAACGGCCCGCAAGTCGGCCTGCTTGCCCTGCAAAACAGCGCCTATACCAAGGTCTCTCCCTATCCCCTGGATGTGCTGGGCGCCGAGTCCCAGGGCATGATCGGCTACATGCTGATCCAGGAGCTCAAAAACCTGATGCCGAGCCGCAACGTGACCGCGCTGCTGACTCAGGTGCAGGTTGACCCCAAGGATCCGGCATTTGCCAATCCGACCAAATTTATCGGCCCCGTCTATGAGGAAGCGGAAGCTCGCGCCCTGGCTGAAGAGAAGCGCTGGGTCGTCAAGGCTGACGGCAAGTTCTTCCGCCGCGTGGTGCCGTCCCCGCTGCCCCAGCGCATCGTCGAGGGCGACGCCATCGAAACCCTGATTGCACAAGGACACCTCATCATCTGTACCGGTGGTGGTGGCATTCCCGTGACCTGGGATGGCCAGTGCCTGACCGGTATTGAAGCCGTCATCGACAAGGACATGTCTGCCGCCTATCTGGCCAAGCAGATCAAGGCCGACGCCCTGCTGATCCTGACCGATGCCGATGCCGTCTACCTGGATTGGGGCAAGCCGACCCAGCATCCGCTGCGAGTCACCAGCCCGGATGAACTGGCTGGCGTCAAGTTCGATGCCGGCTCCATGGGGCCCAAGGTTGAGGCGTCCTGTGAATTTGTCAAAGCGACTGGCGGCATGGTCGGGATCGGCTCGCTGGAAGATGGTCTCGCCATCCTCAAGGGAGAAGCCGGTACCAATATCATCGCCACTCGCACCGTGGGTGTGTAGCCAATAGCGCACCCGAATGTGACTCGAACAAATTTGAACTGTGAATGCGTAGCCAACACTACTGCCTATCTGGTCTGAACAAATATAGAGAGAGAACTCATCATGGCTTTTAATCTGCGTAACCGTAACTTCCTGAAACTGCTGGACTTCACCCCACGCGAAATCCAATACATGATCGATCTCGCCATCGACCTGAAAAAAGCCAAATACGGTGGCTATGAGCGCAAACACCTGACCGACAAGAACATCGCCCTGATCTTCGAGAAGACTTCCACCCGCACCCGCTGTGCGTTTGAAGTGGCGGCCTTCGACCAGGGCGCGCAAGTCTCTTACCTCGGCCCAAGCGGTTCCCAAATCGGTCACAAGGAGTCCATGAAGGACACCGCCCGTGTGCTGGGGCGTATGTATGACGGCATCGAATATCGTGGCTACGGCCAGGAGATCGTGGAAGAGCTGGGCGCTTATGCCGGTGTCCCGGTCTGGAACGGCCTGACCAACGAATTCCACCCGACCCAGATCCTGGCCGACTTCATGACCATGCTGGAACACGGCAAGGGCAAACGTCTGGATCAAATCAAGTTCGCCTACCTGGGGGATGCCCGCAACAACATGGGCAACTCCCTGATGGTCGGTGCCGCCAAGATGGGCATGGATATCCGCCTGGTTGCCCCCAAAGCCTTCTGGCCGGAAGAGGATCTGGTTGCCAAGTGCCGCCTGAGCGCCGAAGAAACCGGCGCTCGCATCACCCTGACCGAAGATGTGAAAGAGGGTGTGCTGGGCACCGATTTCCTCTACACCGACGTTTGGGTATCCATGGGTGAAGCAAAAGAAGCCTGGGATCAAAGGGTGAAACTGATGACCCCGTATCAGATCAACATGGACGTCATCAACGCCACCAAGAACCCGGATGTGAAGTTTATGCACTGCCTGCCGGCGTTCCACAACGATGAGACCACCATGGGCAAGGAAGTGGCTGACAAATATGGGATGAAAGGTCTGGAAGTGACCGAGGACGTGTTCGAATCAGAGCACAGTATCGTGTTTGACGAGGCCGAAAACCGGATGCACACCATCAAGGCAGTGATGGTTGCTACGCTGGGCGACTAAGGTCGCAGTAGTGGTGCCGGGGGGTAACCCCCGGCTTTTCGACCATGTGACGGCGGCATAATACCTCTAACCCTACAACCCGCAGCTTGCATGGATACCACACCACAGAAGGAAGCTGGACCATGACCAAATTCAAGTTCCCGTCAGCCTACACGATACTGTTTGTGCTGATCGCCTTGGTGGCCGCCCTGAGCTGGGTAGTGCCAGCCGGCAAATACGACATGATCATGAACGATGCCCTCGGCAAGGAAGTGCCGGTGGCCGGAACCTACAAGCTGGTAGAGGGGAATCCCCAGGGGATAGTCGACGTGCTGCTGGCACCCATCGATGGTCTCTACAACCACGACACTTATGAGGCCGGCGCCATCGACGTCTCCCTCTTCATCCTGATCATCGGTGGTTTTCTTGGCATTGTGACCAAGACGGGTGCCATCGATGCCGGTATCGAACGGGTCACCGATCGGCTGCGTGGCCGTGAAGAGTGGATGATCCCGATCCTGATGGCGCTGTTCGCCGCAGGGGGCACCATCTACGGCATGGCCGAAGAGTCGCTGCCCTTCTACACCTTGCTGGTGCCCGTGATGATGGCCGCCCGCTTCGACCCGGTAGTAGCCGCAGCGACCGTATTGCTGGGTGCCGGTATCGGTACTCTGGGTTCTACCATCAACCCGTTCGCCACCGTCATTGCCGCCAACGCGGCGGGCATCTCCTTCACCGACGGCATCTGGCTGCGCGTCGCCATGCTGGTGGCCGGCTGGTTGCTGTGCGTGGCTTATGTGATGCGTTACGCCAAGATGGTGCGCAACGACCCCAGCAAATCCCTGGTGGCTGACAAGTGGGAAGAGAACCGTGCCCACTTCCTTGGCAACAAGAGCGACCAGATGCTGGAGTTCACTCTGACTCGCAAGATAGTGCTGGGTATCTTCGTCGCTGCCTTCGCCGTGATGATCTACGGGGTGGCCGTGCTCGGCTGGTGGATGGCGCAGATCTCCGGCGTCTTCCTGGCCGCCGCCATCATAGTCGGTGTCATCTCTCGCATGAGCGAAGAGGAGCTGACCACCAACTTCATCGACGGTGCCCGCGACTTGCTCGGTGTGGCCCTGATCATAGGTATCGCTCGCGGTATCGTGGTGGTGATGGACAACGGCATGATCACTCACACCATTTTGCACAGCGCAGAAGGAATAGTGACCGGTCTCTCCACAGTGGTGTTCATCAACGTCATGTTCGTGCTGGAAGTGGTGCTCTCCTTCCTGGTGCCGTCCTCATCCGGTCTGGCCGTGCTGACCATGCCTATCATGGCGCCGCTGGCCGACTTCGCCAACGTGGGTCGCGAGCTGGTGGTGACCGCTTATCAGTCTGCCTCCGGTCTGGTGAACCTGGTGACCCCGACCTCCGCCGTCGTCATGGGCGGTCTTGCCATCGCCAAGGTGCCTTATGTGCGCTGGCTGAAGTGGGTGGCTCCGCTGCTCGGTATCCTGACAGTGCTGATCGTGGTTTGCCTGAGCCTGGGCGCCGTGCTCTTATGACATCGATGACATGCAATATGAAGCGGGAGCCTGTGGCTCCCGTTTTTTATGACTGGATAACGTGGCTGGCCATTTGCTGTAGAGCAATTTGGGCGGCGTGGGGGAAAACGGGAGGGGTGGGTGATGATACGAGCGGCGCTCAGGCAACAAAAAGGCGACCTGGGTCGCCTTGCTGCATTCAGGGAAGGAGCTCAGCGGGCCTGCTCCAGGGTGCGCACCACGGCGGCGTGGGCCTGACGGGTACGGCTGATATGTCGCGGGGCGACCAGCACAACATCGTTGCCGGCGACGGCGCCCATGATCTCGGGATTGGCGTTGCGATCCAGCAGACGGGCCACTACGGTGGCGGCGCCCGGTGTGGTGTGGATCAGCACCATCTGCTGGTTGTGCACCACTTCGCGCACCATGTCGTGAATGGAGCGGGTGCTGCCGGCGGGTTCCAGCTGATCGTCCACTAGTGTGTAGACCTTCTTGCCGTTGGCATTCTGGGCCTTGGCCACGCCGAGGCGACGCAACAGACGGGAGATAGTGGACTGGCTGATGTCGGCAAAGCCGCGCATCGATAGCTCGCGGCGGATCTCTTCCTGGGTGCTGTAGCAGTGCTGGCCGATGATCTGGCGACAGGCATCCAGCTGGGCCAGATCGGGCTCTTGTTCAACGGGACGACTGAGGGTTTTGACCACGGCGATTTCCTTTGACGGTGACCGGAGGCTATCGCTCGATATCTGCCATCAATGCTTTTTTATAGCTAAAAATTCTGATGGTAAGACGTGAGGCAGGGAATCAACGATGTTTAGCCTTTATTGGATGGCAAATTATAGCTAAACGGAGAATCTGTGATGTGACAGGGGTCAAAAATGGGCCCATTGGGGCCCACTTGGATATCAGTAACGTTCGCTGACGATGTCCTGGGTGAAGGACTTCTCGCAGTATTTGCACTTCATGCGTACTACGCCCTTCACCTCGCGCACCCGGAAGTAGCTGTCGACCGGCTCGTTGTGGGAGATGCAGTTGGAGTTGGGGCAGTGGAACACACCGGTAATGAACTCAGGCAGTTCCAGCTGATGCTTCTTCACCACGGCGAAGTCTTCGATGATGTTGACGGTCGCCTTGGGGGCGAACAGGGCCAGCTGGTTGGCCTGTTCCGCGGTCAGGCGGGTGTTCTCTATCTTGATGAGATCCTTTTTGCCCAGCGCGCCGGATTTGAGGTTGAAACCGACGGTGATCCGCTCCTGGGTCTCGATCAGCTGGAACAGCTTGAGGATCTTGATGCCCTGGCCGGCGGGGACGTGGTCGATGACGGAGCCGTGACGGATGGCTTCGACTTGCAGTTGATTCTTCTCGGACATGATGTTCCCCTTTTCCCTTAGACGGTTTCGTTCAGTACCAGAGCCAGCAGTGCCTGGCGCGCGTAGACCCCGTTTTCCGCCTGCTGGAAGTAGTAGGCGTGGGGCGTTTTGTCGACCGCCACATCGATCTCGTCGACGCGGGGCAGGGGGTGCAGGATCTTCATGGTGGGCTTGGCCCCTTCCAGGGTCGCCAGCTCCAGCACGAATTTGGCGGCCATGTGCTTGTATTCGGTCTCATCGAAGCGCTCTTTCTGCACCCGGGTCATGTAGAGGATGTCGAGCTCCGGCATCACCTCTTCCATGGTTTCGTGCACGCTGAACCGTATGCCCTTCTCTTCCAGCTCTTCGCAGATGTAGTCCGGCATCGCCAGCGCTTCCGGGGAGATGAAGAAGAAGCGGCAGTTGAACAGGCTCAGGGCCTGTGCCAGGGAGTGAACTGTGCGGCCGTATTTCAGGTCACCCACGAAGGCTACGTTGAGGCCATCGAGCTTGCCTTGGGTCTCATGGATGGAGAAAAGGTCGAGCAGGGTCTGGGTCGGATGCTGGTTGGAACCGTCACCGCCGTTGATGACAGGCACGCGGGAGAACTCGGAGGCGAGGCGGGCGGCGCCCTCTTTCGGGTGACGCATCACTACCGCATCCGAGTAGGAGCCGATGATCTTGATGGAGTCGGCCAGGGTCTCGCCCTTCTTGGCACTGGTGTTGCCGCCGTCGGCGAAGCCGATGATGTTGCCACCCAGGCGCTGGACCGCGGTCTCGAACGAGAGGCGGGTACGGGTAGACGCTTCGAAGAAGCAGCTGGCAATCAGCTTGTCTTTCAACAGGCGGGTGTCGGGCTCGGCCTTCAACCGCTGTGCGGTTGCGACCACCAGTTCCATGTCGGGCCGGGTCAGGTCCGAAATGGAGATGACATGTTTCTTATAGAGTGGATTGGTCATCGTCTGCATTCCCTTTGACATCAATGAAGGTTTTTCGGGCACAAAAAAAAGCCCCTGAAACAGGGGCCTTTTTTAAAAATAACTGGGGATCTGTGGGGCGGGAACCGGAAACAACGGGGCCGCTCTGGTGCGCACCACCCGTCTGCAAGGCTGTTTTCCGAATCAAAAACTGCATCGTCTTGTCCCGACCTTTTTCAAAACCGGACAGATTATAGGGCCGGTTTTTGAATTGTCAAAAATTTATTTCAAAGGCAGGATTTGCGCAGGAAAACGTTTAAGTGGCGTAAACGGGTCGGCAAACCCACACGCTGTGTTCTGTTTGCAGGGGCTGTTGATCTTCGGCCATGGAACGCAGATAGGCGAGTCTGTGATGTCCTTCCAGCAGGCAATAGGGTTGTGGCAGCGGCTGCCCGTCCGGGTAACGGCTATCCGGCGCCGTGGCCAGCACTATGATGGGCTCTGACCAGGTGCCTTGCGTCAGCATGTAGTCGCCGAGCCAGGATCGGCGTACGTAGCGGTTGTGGCGCAGCATCTCGCCCCAGCGCTCGATCACCTCCATATGACGGGAGCCGGTCTGGGCGATGATCCGCTCGGTGGGCCACTGCTCGCACTCGAACTGGTGACGGGCGAGATCGATAAAGCTCCAGTTGGACTCAAAACCGCGCCAATGACGATAAATCCATTGAGAAAGCACGCTGTGGGGAATGAAGGGGACCTGCGGGGCAACCCGGTCGAGATAGTCGGGCAGGGACTCCGTCTTGCGTTCATCCCTGAAGTTGAGCGGCGCCAGTTGTTGGAGCAATCGGTAATTGAGCATGAACAGCCTCCCGGAACCAATCTTCACCCTACCCCCATTTATGCGGCTTTCCTACCCTGACAAGGCTGTAAATACAGCAAGTTACCCAGTGATGCTGCGCAAATTAATGCAAGTTGCTCGTCATTTGTGCAATCGCATCGAAAGTGAGAAAAAAGCCTTTACCTTTGAACCCGGCTTTGTATAATTCGCCTCGTTTGTTGCAGGGGCGTAGTTCCAATTGGTAGAACAGCGGTCTCCAAAACCGATGGTTGCGGGTTCGAGTCCTGCCGCCCCTGCCATTTTCAGAAAAGCCAGCTCATTGAGCTGGCTTTTCGCATTTCTGCGTTCCCGGTTTTGTTCCCCTGGTTCCCTCTCTCTTCCCTGTGTTGCGGCCGTTTCGCGGCAGTTGTCTCGCTTCACATTCAACGCCTGCCTTGACCGCTAGTCGCTATTGCACCAATCCGCCCTGTCGTTTCTGGCAATCGTGCTTCATGGCTCCCTGTGCTACACAAGACGGGCGGTGCCATTGCGCTTTGATGGCGCTCAGATAGCCAATGCTCAAGCCGTGGATTGTGGGCGTGAACATCACTTGCGGAGATAGACTCATGAACGAGGCAGTTGAAACCCGACTGAACAAGTCTCGCCCCGGCGGCTGGGTACCCCGGGACAGTGCTCATATAGCGCGCTGGATCCGGCGGATGAAGCACTATGTCGCCAACCAGCCGGGTGAGCTGGTGCCCCCCATCGCCGAGCTGCGGGATCTGGTCAATGCCGATCCCTGGTTGCACGCCCAGGCAGAAGCCATGTTCAAGGAGGCCTGGCGTCACAAGCATCTGACCCCGCTCGGCCAGGTCGAGGTGCGATCCTTCGAGGAGTTTCTGGGGCTGCTCAACGGCATCATGACCACGGCACCAGAGGCATATCAGGATATTCCGACGCACGAACCCTCCGGCCTTATCGGTTTTCCCATCAATGCCCTGCTCGACTGGCCCATGGCGACCCAATCCGGTTATCACTTCTTTGCCAACGCCCTGATCAATCAGCAGTTCAAGAAAATCCTCGATTACTGGGCGCTGTTTCTGCAAAGTCCGGTCTCACGCTATGTGCTGAATGAGCCGGTCAGCAAGCTGGATAAAGAGACTCTGGTGGTGCCCTGGCTCGGCAAGGCGGCCAAGAGTGAAATGGTCAAGGTGGCCTGCGGGGCCCTGGGGGAAGGGACAAATCCGACACCTGGCAGCTTTGAGCAGATTTTCCAATGTGACCCGTCGGCCGAGTATCACGGTTTCAGTTGCTGGGATGACTTTTTCACCCGTACCTTCCGTCCTGATGTGCGACCCGTTTCGGCACCTGAGGATGACAACGTCATCGTCAACGCCTGCGAATCGGCGCCGCTGCAGGTGAAGAAAGGGGTGAGCCGCAGCGATCAGTTCTGGCTCAAGGGACAGTCCTATTCGCTGGACAACATGCTCGATTTCGACGATCTGGCGCCCCGCTTCGATGGCGGCACAGTCTATCAGGCCTTCCTCAGTGCGCTCAGCTATCACCGCTGGCACAGCCCGGTGAGCGGCACCATCCGCAAGGTGCGCGTGGTCAACGGCACCTACTATCTGGAGAACCAGTTCGAGGGCTTTCTCGACCCGCAGGGGGCGGACCCCAGCGCGCCCAACAACTCACAGCCTTTCCTTACCTCGGTGGCAACCCGGGCGTTGATCTTCATCGAAGCAGACAACCCCAAAATCGGGCTGATGTGCGTGGTGCCTGTGGGCATGGCGGAGGTGTCGAGCTGCGATGTTACCGTGAGGGCGGGGGACAGGGTGAAGAAGGGGGATCCGCTCGGCATGTTCCACTTCGGCGGCTCGACCCACTGTCTGGTGTTCCGCCCCGGGGTCAAGCTGGAGTTCGAGTTTTACGGTCAAACCCCGAGCCTGGATGCAGGCAACATGAGGCTCAACACCGCCATCGCCCGGGTGCGCTAGGTAGGCGCGTGTGACGGGATACAAGACGGGCCGCCTCTCAAGGCGGCCTTTTTACGTTGGTTGGGGTTGCACCGACAGTGGATCAAGAGGGAAAGGATGAGTGCCGGATGGAAAGGAACGTTGCCAGTGGGATAGCTACTGATGCATTTAAAATCAAGGGATTGGTATTCATGGAACAGGATTTTCAGTCGATATAGTCCACACAAGGTGTGCAGCCTTGTTTGACGCCATTGAGACAGCCATAAGGATATCCCATGAATCTCTCCCTTCGCGGCAAGTTGTTGGCCACCAGTCTTGGCGTGGTCCTGATCACGGTTTGCCTGCTGGGCATGACCGCCTTCTATACCCTGAAAAACCAGACCCTGAGCGCCATCGACAGCGAGGCGCGCAACTATGCCAGCGCCTACGCCGAGGGGATCGGGAAATGGATGCAGGACAGGCGCGAGAGCCTGACCGCCCAGGTCAATGTCATCGCCAACCACCCGACGTCCGAGCTGGTGCCTCATCTGCAGCAGACCTTGCGCTCCGGCGGCTTCGGGCTGGCCTACTACGGCTCGGAGGAGGGGGTGATGACCCGCAACGATCCCTCCCTCAACAAGGGTGATTATGACCCGCGTGCGCGGCCCTGGTATCAGGATGCGGTCAAGGCGGGCAAGCTCATCATCACGGAACCTTATGTCAGCGTGACCATGCAGCAGCTGGTGGTGACCCTGGCCGAGCCCGTGATGCAGCAGGGCCGACTGGCCGGTGTGGTCGGTGCCAACCTGGCGCTGGAACAGCTCATCAAGGATGTGCTGGCGATGCGGGTGCAGGGGGATGGCTACGCCATGCTGCTGGACAAGAGCGGCCTCATCGTCGCTCACCCGAACAAGGATCTGGCGCTCAAGAAGAGCCAGGACTTGGCGCCTGAGCTCGATGTCAACCGCTTGGTGGGCATGAGTCAGCAGGGCGGCCTGCAGGCGGTGCAGATCGGCGGACGCGACACCAAGATGCTGGTGTTGCCGATCCCCAACACCGACTGGCTGCTGGCCATGGTGATGCATGAGGATGTGCTGATGGCGCCGTTGCAGAGCCTGCTGTTGCAGTTGTCACTCATCAGTGCGGGTCTGATCCTGGTGTTCGGCCTGGTGCTGACCAGCACCTTCAAGTACCTGTTCCAGGATCTGGGCCGGGTGGCAGGGGCGTTGCACGATATCGCCCACGGCGAGGGGGACCTTACAGTTCACATCAACACCCGCAGCAAGGATGAAGTGGGCCAGCTGGCCGAGAGCTTCAACCAGTTTGTGGCCCGCCTACACGGCATCGTCAGCCGCTTGCGGGATGTGACCGTCGAACTGGCAGCCCAGTCCCGTACTCAGGCGGCCGGCGCCCTGGCTCGCAGCCAGCGGGTGCGCCAGCAACAGGACGAGATCGTCATGGTGGCGACTGCGGTGACCGAGATGGCTTCTGCAACTCAGGAGATCGCCGGTAACGCCGAGTTTGCGGCCACCACCTCGGGGGATGCGGTCAAGCTCGCCGTTGCGGGCCAGTCCCAGGTTGGCCAGAGCCAGCGCAGCATCACAGGGCTGGCGGATGAAGTGGCCGATGCCAGCCAGATCATCAATGAGCTGGATGCCCATGCCCAGAAGATCAGCGGCATTCTGGCGACCATCAGCGGTATCGCCGAGCAGACCAACCTGCTGGCGCTCAACGCCGCCATCGAGGCGGCACGGGCCGGCGAACAGGGCCGTGGCTTTGCCGTGGTGGCGGACGAGGTGCGGGTGCTGTCCAAGCGTACCCACGACTCCACCGACGAGATCCAGCAGATGATCGAAACCCTGCAGCAGACCACTCGCCGTGCGGTCGGTGGCATGGAGACCAGTCGCCAGCTGGCGGGCACCAGTGTGGAGGATGCGGAAGCCGCCAACCAGAGTCTGTCACTGATCAACCAGGCCATAGGTTCCATCAGCGACATGGCGACCCAGATAGCGGCGGCGGCCGAAGAGCAGACCTCGGTCACCAGCGAGATCAGCCGCAATACCGAGAACATACGCCACGTTTCTCAGGAACTGGCCGAGCAGGCGGGCGAAGAGGCCGCTCAGGCCGCCGAGCTCAAGTCGCTGACCGAGCGGCTGGAGCAGGAGATAGGCCGCTTCCGGCTCTAAACCGGCCAGCAATAACCGGCCAGCAATAAAAAGGGCAGCCCGCGGGCTGCCCTTTTGCATGTCCGCAGGTTATCCGGGCTGCTTGACCCAGATGAGCTTGTCGGTGGCAAAACCCAGCCCTCTTGCCTTGGCGATCAGGGCATCGACCTTGGCTTTCGGCGGGTTGGGGGAGCGGGAGAGGATCCAGAGATAGTCGTGGTTGTAGCTGGTCACCAGGGAGAGCTGGTAATCGGAGTCAAGATCGATGACGTTGTAGCCGCCGTAGAAGGGGCCAAAGAAGCTCACCTTGAGCCGCGCCTCGTCCGGCTTGTCAACGAAATAGGCCTTGCCCTCGGCCTCGCGCCAGCTGCCATCGCTCTGCTTGCCCCGATTGATCACCCTGACACCACCATCGTCACGCAGGCTGTAGCTGGCGCTGACCTCTTCCAGCCCCCGTTCGAAGCTGTGATCCAGACGCGCTATCTCATACCAGGTACCAAGATAGCGGTCGAGCTGGAAGCCGGTGACGGGACGGATGCCATCGGCCATTCCGGTACAGGCCGTCAACAGCAGGCCACACAACAGACAGAACAGTGAACGCATAAGTTATCCCTCTTTTATCCCTCAATGATACGAAGTTGGCCGTCCCGAAAGCGGGAGGCCTGATCGGTTGGCGTGCTGCCGAAATAGCGTTTGTACTCCCGGCTGAACTGGGAGTTGCTCTCGTAGCCGACCTTTGCCGCCGCGGCACCGGCCTTGATGCCGTCGTGCAACATCATGAGCCGCGCCTTGTGGAGGCGAAATGACTTGATGTACTGCAACGGCGAGGTGGAAGTGACCGCCTTGAAGTGGTGGTGAAAGGCGGAGACGCTCATGTTCACCTCCCGCGCCAGCTCCTCCATGGTGAGGTTGTCGGCGAAGCGCGACTCTATCATACGCAGCACCCTGGCTATCTGGCCCACATGGTTGTGACGGTTGGCCAGCGCCTGCAGCGCCGGGCCACCCCCCTCGTGCAGCGCGTAGAAGAGCATCTCCCGCACCGTCTGCGGTCCCAGTACCCGGGCGTGGTGGGGCTTGTCCATCAGGTCGATCAGTCGCTCGGCGGCACAGAACATTTCTTCGGACAGGGGGACTGAGTGGACACCGCTCTTTTGCACAGCCGGGGCGGGCAGGGCATCCCCCAGTTCCAGCAGCAGCTCCTGCAGGGTGGCGACGTTGATCTCGAGGGAGAAACCGACAAGCGGTTGCTCGGGTGAGGCAAAACACTCGCACTCACAGGGCAGCGGCAGCGTCATCAGCAGATAGTGGCTGGGATCGTAACGAAACACCTGATCCGCCAGATAGCCCACCTTGTGTCCCTGCAGTATCACTATCATCCGTGGCTGGTAGAGCACTGGGGTGCGACCGTGGTACTCGGTGGTGTAGATGAGGTTCACCTGCTCAACCGGAGAAGCTGTGATGCCGGGAGCCATGACGTGACGGGTCAGTTTGGCGGCGAGGTCGGTGTAACGGTTCTGCATGGAGTCTCTTTTGTGGTGATTCTGGCGGGTTTGTAGAAATAGGCAAGAATCAAGCAGGATGTTGCCTTGATGGTAGAGGTGGTCTGGAGAAAAATGCAATCACATTTTGCGGCCTGGCCGCCCGAAACATAGAAAGGCAATGTCGATGAACAACTTTACTCTGCATACCCCGACCAAGATCCTGTTCGGCAAGGGCCAGGTTGCCCAGCTTCGTGAACAGCTTCCGAGCGATGCCCGCATCCTGATCACCTATGGCGGTGGCAGTGTGGTGCGTACCGGCCTGCTGGCCCAGATCCGCGACGAGCTGGCGGGCATGACACTGTTTGAATTCGGTGGCATCGAGCCCAACCCCACTTACGAGACCCTGATGGGGGCGGTGGCGCTGGCCCGCGCCGAGCGCATCGACTTCCTGCTCGCCGTGGGCGGCGGCTCAGTGCTCGATGGTACCAAGTTTATCGCCGCCGCTGCCCATTACGATGAGGCCCGGGATCCCTGGCACATACTCGAGACCGTTGGTAACGAGGTGCGCTCCGCCATTCCGCTCGGCGCCGTGCTGACCCTGCCGGCCACCGGTTCCGAGATGAACATGGGTGCCGTGGTGACCCGCCGCAGCACGGGTGACAAGGTGCACTTCTTCTCGCCCTTCGTGATGCCGCGCTTCGCCGTGCTGGATCCCGTGCTCACATACACGCTGCCGGCTCGTCAGGTGGCGAACGGTGTGGTGGATGCCTTCATCCATATCCTGGAGCAGTACCTCACCTACCCGGTCAATGCCAAGGTGCAGGATCGCTTCGCCGAAGGCCTGTTGTTGACCCTTGTCGAAGAGGGCCCCAAGGCGCTGGTGGAACCGGAAAACTACGAGGTGCGCGCCAACATAATGTGGAGTGCCACCATGGCCCTCAACGGTCTGATCGGTGCCGGTGTGCCCCAGGACTGGGCTACCCACATGCTGGGTCACGAGTTGACCGCCCTGCATGGCCTGGACCACGCCCAGACCCTGGCTGTGGTGCTGCCCACCCTGTTGCAGGCCAAGCGCCAGCAGAAGCATGCCAAGTTGCTGCAATACGCAGAGCGGGTGTGGGATCTGCGCAGCGGCAGCGAGAGCGACCGTATCGACGGGGCCATTGCCGCCACCCGTGACTTCTTCGAGCGGATGGGCGTCAAGACTCGCCTGCGGGACTATGGTCTGAGCGAGTTGGGCATCGACACCCTGATCGGCAAGCTGGCTGAGCACGGCATGACCGCCATTGGCGAGCATGGCGATATCGATCTGGTGCAGAGCCAGCATATTTATGAAGCCGCCTGGTAACAGCACAGGGGCAGAACGTCGGGATCGAAACGATTAATTCAGAGGGGTCGGGGCCTGCCATTTGGCGGGTGGCCGGCCCCTTGTCTGTTACAAAACAGTTACTTTTCCTGTTTTCGCCCCGATATCTGTGATCGGAGCAGATTTCGTAAGAACAAAAAGCGCTAAGATAGAGGGCCGGTAAAACATTTTTTTTGACTGGTTGGATCACTTTTTCCAGTGCTTTTTACTGGTATAAGTCGCTAATTTGGTTTGTTTTTTTAAATCCAGGTCCGGGATGGGCTGAATTCTGTACGCGCGCCATCGGGACTGCGGTTGTAATAAAACTCCAAAATTTGATACTAATCACCTTCGCGCCTGAGAAGCGGGGGCCTGACCATGACAGGAGGTTGAGGTAAAGCCTACTGATTTTCATAACAAAGGGCCCGTGACCTGCACTTTGGTCATGTCTTGTTTCGCCAGAAATGCGACACTGGGCAGCGATTGTTTATTAACCATCAGGGAATAGTCATGCAGATTGGAATACCGAGAGAGAGTCTCGCCGGTGAGACCCGGGTCGCAGCGACCCCGGCCACCGTTGAGCAGCTGAAAAAGCTCGGCTTCGAGGTCGCCATCGAGGCCGGTGCCGGCCAGCTGGCCAGCTTCGATGATGCCGCCTTCGAGGCTGCCGGTGCCAGCGTGGTACCGAGCGTCTGGCAAGCCGACCTTATCTTCAAGGTCAACGCGCCGACCGATGCCGAGATCGCACAAATTAAAGATGGTGCCACCCTGGTGAGCTTCATCTGGCCTGCCCAGAACCCTGAGCTGGTCAAGAAGCTGTCCGAGCGCAACATCAATGTGATGGCGATGGACATGGTGCCGCGGATCTCCCGTGCCCAGTCCCTCGATGCCCTCTCCTCCATGGCCAACATAGGCGGCTATCGCGCCGTGGTCGAAGCTGCGCACCAGTTTGGTCGCTTCTTCACCGGCCAGATCACTGCCGCCGGTAAAGTCCCGCCCGCCAAGGTATTGGTGATCGGTGCCGGTGTGGCCGGTCTGGCTGCCATCGGTACTGCCGGTTCCCTCGGCGCCATCGTCCGTGCGTTCGATACCCGTCTGGAAGTGGCCGAGCAGATCGAATCCATGGGGGGTGAATTCCTCAAGCTGGACTTCGGCAGCGAAGATGGTGCCTCCAGCGATGGTTATGCCAAGGTCATGTCCGATGAGTTCATCGCAGCCGAGATGGCGCTGTTTGCCCAGCAGGCCAAGGAAGTGGACATCATCATCACTACCGCCCTGATCCCGGGTCGTCCGGCTCCCAAGCTGATCACCAAGGAGATGGTCGACAGCATGAAGCCGGGTTCCGTGATCGTGGATCTGGCTGCGGCGACGGGTGGCAACTGTGAATACACCAAGCCGACCGAGTTGTTCGTGACCCCCAACGGCGTCAAGGTGATCGGTTACACCGACCTGCCGGGTCGTCTGCCTGCCCAATCCTCCCAGCTTTACGGTACCAACCTGGTCAACCTGATGAAGCTGATGTGCAAGGAGAAGGACGGCCAGGTTGCCATCGACTTCGAAGACGTGGTCCAGCGCAACATGACGGTGATCCAGGCCGGTGAAGTGACCTTCCCGCCGCCCGCCATCTCCGTCTCTGCCGCGCCGCAGAAGCCAGCAACTGCCCCGATCAAGAAGGCCGAAGCGAAGCAACCCTCCAACAAGAAGTTCGTGTTCGGTGCCCTTGGCATCGCCGCCTTCGGTTGGGTGGCGGCCGTGGCACCCGCTGCCTTCCTGTCTCACTTCACCGTATTCATCCTGGCCTGCGTGGTCGGTTACTACGTGGTGTGGAACGTCTCCCACTCCCTGCATACGCCGCTGATGTCGGTCACCAATGCCATCTCCGGCATTATCGTGGTCGGTGCCCTGCTGCAAATTGGTCAGGGTTCTACGCTCGTCACCGCGCTCTCGTTTGTCGCCGTGCTGATTGCCAGTATCAACATCTTTGGTGGCTTCACAGTCACCCAGCGCATGCTGAAGATGTTCCGTAAGGATTAAGGGGGTTTAACGTGTCTCAAGGACTGGTAACAGCATCCTATATCGTTGCCGCCGTGCTCTTCATCCTCAGTCTCGCGGGACTGTCGAAGCAAGAAACGGCCAAGCATGGCAACCTGTTCGGTATCGCGGGTATGGCCATCGCCCTGCTCGCTACCGTATTCAACCCGGAAACCAGTGGCGTGCACTGGATCATCCTGGCCATGGTGATCGGCGGTGCCATCGGCGTGCGTCTGGCCCTCAAGGTCGAGATGACAGAGATGCCCGAGCTGGTAGCCGTGCTGCACAGTTTCGTGGGCATGGCGGCCGTGCTGGTGGGCTTCAACAGCTTCATCGACTTGCACCCGTCTGCGCCGGCCGAGGTGGTGGTGTCCGTCGGTTCCAACCTGGATGCGACGCTGGCTGCTGCCCGGGCGGCGTTCGAGCAGGCGGCCAGTGTCGCCCAGGTCGAGCACCTCTCCGGCGCCATGCTGAACATCCATCTGGTGGAAGTGTTCCTGGGCGTCTTCATCGGTGCCGTGACCTTCACTGGTTCCGTGGTGGCGTTTGGCAAACTGCGTGGCCTGATCTCTTCCAAGCCGCTGATGTTGCCCCATCGCCACAAGCTGAACCTGCTGGCCGTGCTGGCCTCTCTGGCGCTGATGGTCTACTTCGTCAATGCCGGTGGTTCTACATTCGCCCTGTTGGTTATGACCCTGATCGCCTTCGCCTTCGGCTGGCATCTGGTTGCCTCCATCGGTGGCGCCGACATGCCGGTGGTGGTCTCAATGCTCAACTCCTACTCCGGTTGGGCGGCGGCAGCGGCGGGCTTCATGCTCTCCAATGACCTGCTGATCGTGGTGGGTGCCCTGGTAGGTTCCTCCGGTGCCATCCTCTCTTACATCATGTGCAAGGCGATGAACCGCTCCTTCATCTCCGTCATTGCCGGTGGCTTTGGCTCCGACGGTGTGGCCTCCACGGCCGACCAGGAGATGGGCGAATACCGCGAAACCAGCGCCGAGGAAGTGGCTGATCTGCTGAAGAACGCCAGCTCCGTCATCATTACCCCGGGCTACGGCATGGCGGTGGCGCAGGCCCAGTATCCGGTGGCTGAAATCACCCAGAAGCTGCGTGATCGCGGCATCAAGGTGCGTTTCGGTATCCACCCGGTTGCCGGTCGTCTGCCAGGCCACATGAACGTGCTGCTGGCGGAAGCCAAGGTCCCGTACGATATCGTGCTGGAAATGGACGAGATCAACGACGACTTCAACGATACCGATGTGGTATTGGTGATCGGTGCCAACGACACCGTCAACCCGGCAGCGATGGAAGATCCGGGCAGCCCGATCGCCGGCATGCCGGTGCTGGAAGTGTGGAAGGCGCAGAACGTCATCGGCTTCAAGCGCTCCATGAACACTGGCTATGCCGGTGTCCAGAACCCGCTGTTCTTCAAAGAGAACACCCAGATGCTGTTTGGTGATGCCAAGGCCAGCGTCGAGGCCATCCTGAAAGCGCTGTAAGCGTCGGCCAGGAGAGACAACAGGAGGCTTCGGCCTCCTTTTTTATTACTCACTTTTTAGTATATCCTCAGCCAATGCATGGATGGAGATCACGGCATGATGTGGCGTAAAGGATGGATCCTGCTCTGCCTCTGGTGGGGATGGACGGTACAGGCGAACGAACAGCCGAGCCTGACTCTGTTGACCGAGTTGTGGCCGCCCTATGTGATGCGGCTGGACGACGGCAGCCTGGGGGGTGCCGATCTGGAGCTGGCGCGCAAAGTACTCACAAAAATGGGCTATCGCACCACAGTCAAGGTGCTGCCCTGGAAACGGGTGCTGCAGGAGGCAAGATTCCAGAACGGGGATGCCATCGTCGATGCCTTCTTCGAAGAGCGGCGACTGGAGTGGCTGCACTATCCTGATGAACCCCTCTCCCAGAGCGGTGAAGTGATCTTCTTCCCCTTCAGCAAACCCGTCGACTACCAGGGCCTGAAGAGCCTCAAGGGGCTGCGCATTGGTATTCAGTCCGATTACGCCTATGGAGAACCCTTCCTGACCTCGGCCCTGTTCACCCGGGTACCCATGACCGGTGAGAGCAACATGATCAAGCAGCTGCACCTGATGATGGCGGGGCGGCTCGATGCTGTTGTGATGAACCAGAGGGTGGGGTTGCATCTGCTCAAGGGGCAGGGGTTGCAGGATCTGGTGGGCCATAGCATCAAGACGGTGACCGACAACAACCGCAACTTTCTCGCCTTCACCCATAAACCCGGCCACGAGCGCCTGGCCTATCAGTTTTCCCACGCCCTCAAAGCCTTCAAGCAGACCCCCGAGTATCAGGCCCTGCTAGCCCGCTACGGGCTCTGAGGTACGGCCAAGTCCCGTTTGTTGAGTCGTGTCACCAGGCGGGTCCTTTTGTTGTGCTCTCGTTCACAATCTGTGGCACTTTGCCGCCACTTGGGCATAATGCCTGCGCAAAAAGCGATATGGCTCAACTTTATTTGAGTCTGATTGCTTTAGCGTTACCCCAAGTTGACTGGATGACTCCTATGATGCAGGCCACCCCATTACGCCAAACCAGTGCGTTGACCGATGAAGAGCGCCACCTGATCGCCAGCTTCGAACCTGCCGTGGAGGCGCTCTCCGCCCTGTTCGGCCCGGGTTGTGAAGTGGTGCTGCACGCTTTTGACAGCCTGCACGCTTCCGTCATCAAGATCGCCAACGGCCACATCACAGGCCGGGAAGAGGGGGCACCTGTCACCGACTTTGCCCTCAACAAATTGCAGAGCGCCGCAGGCAGCCAGTGGAGCAGCTACTTTTCCCGCACCCGGGAGGGGGGGCTGCTCAAGTCTTCCTCCATCACCATCAGCAACCGGGAGGGCAAACCCATCGGCATGCTGTGCGTGAACTTCAGCCTGGAGACGCCGCTCGGGGCCCTGCTCGATACCTTCTCGCTGCCCGCTGCGCCAGCGCCCCTCAACAACGAGACCTTTGCCAGCTCGGTTGACGATCTGGTTGCCCAGGTGATTCACAAGGTGGATCAGGATGCGAGCCTCGGCAGCAGCGTACGCAACAAAGCGATCGTGCACCGGCTCTACGACATGGGCATCTTCGAGATCAAGGATGCCGCCCAGCTGGTGGCCGAGATGCTCGGCATCTCCCGTCATACCGTCTATCTGCATATCCGCAACCGCAAAGCGGATCTGAACGAACAATAACAGCCCGATCGTGGGCGCCAGAACATGAGAAACACAGCAATGAAAGCACAATGGATCGACTTTATTACCCTGCTCAAGCGTGAAGTGGTGCCGGCCCTAGGCTGCACCGAGCCCATGTCGGTGGCGCTGGCTGCTGCCAACTGCCGCAAGCTGCTGGGACAAACGCCGACCCGTGTCAGCGTCTGGGTCAGCGGCAACCTGTTCAAGAACGGCATGGGGGTCGGCGTGCCGGGTACCGGCATGATAGGTCTGCCGGTGGCCGCCGCCGTCGGGTTCACGGGGGGCAACCCGGATGCAGGGCTGGAAGTGCTCAATACCCTGACCCCGGCCCAGGTGGAAGAGGCCAAGGCGCTGTTGCCCATCATCAAGGTGGACGTGAAGGATGTGCCGGATGTGCTCTACGCCGAGGTACTGGCCGAGGTGGAGGGTCACAGTGCCCGTGTGGTGATCTGCACCGATCACACCCGCATCGTCTTGATGGAGCTGGATGGTGAAGTGCTGATGGAGCAAAACAGTGCCCCGGGCGTGCAGATCCAGCCCGCCAAGTCTGACAAGCCCGCCATGACACTGCGCGAAATCGTGGCGTTTGCGTTGGAGGTGCCGCTGGCGGAGATCAACTTCATCGGTGCCGCCGCCACCATGAACCAGGCGCTGGCGGATGAAGGGCTGCAGGGCTACGGCCTGCGCATCGGCAAGATCCTGACCGAGCAGGTGGAGCGCAAGCTGCTCTCGGACGATCTGATGACGCTTGCCATGCGGCTCTCCTCGGCGGCCTCCGATGCACGGATGGACGGTGCCATGCTGCCTGCCATGTCCAATTCGGGCTCCGGCAACCAGGGCATAGCCGCCACCATGCCGGTGGTTGCCGCCGCCCGCTTCCTCAAGGCGAGTGCCGAGCAACTGACCCGGGCGCTGGTGATGAGCCATCTGGTGGCCATCTACATCAAGACCCATCAGAACAAGCTGTCGGCGCTGTGCGCCGCCAGTACCGCCGCCATGGGCTCGGGAGCCGCCATTACCTGGCTGCTGGGGGGGCAACTCGAGCAAATTAGTCACTGCATCAACAACATGATCGGCGACGTTTCCGGTATCATTTGCGACGGCGCGGGCAGTGCCTGCTCCATGAAGGTCTCTACCTCCACCTCGGCGGCAGTCAAATCATCGCTGATGGCCATCAACAATCTGCACGTGCCCCAAAGCGAAGGCATCGTCTCCGACGACGTGGACGAAACCATCGCCAACCTGGGTCGCCTCTCCAAACTGGGGATGCTGGATACCGATATCGAGATCATCAACATCATGCGGGCCAAGCAACAAGGCAAGGCCCAATGATGCAAGGGGTGGCGCAGGCCACCCTCTGTTTTTCCGTCTGCTGACGCCACTCCGGCCACGGGGAGTCCGATACGGTCGATGTCAGGGAGGTGTCTGCCCGGCACTTCCCAATTTTGCGTCACCCCGGTTGCACCGGGGGACGTGCCGCCACGATGCGGCGAGTTTCAGGGAGGAGTGTGCGTACCGGGCACTCGTCCGTACACCTCGGGCCCGGCCCGATTATTTTGGGGAATATCGTCATGACTCTTAGCGTTATAGGTAATCTGGCCATTGCGGCCATCTTGCTGCTGTTTCTCTATCGCTTGCAGCAAAAACATGTGAGCTTCACCCGTCGGGTGTTTGCGGGTCTGGGGCTGGGCATACTGTTTGGTGCCGCCTTGCAACTGCTCTACGGGGCTGGTGCAGGGGTCATAGGCCAGACCATCGACTATTTGGATATCGTCGGCAGTGGCTATGTGAAGCTGCTGCAGATGATCATCACGCCGCTCATCATGGTCTCCATCATAGGGGCCATCCTCAAGCTCAATGGCGGCACTGCCCTTGGCAAGATCAGCGCCATGACCATAGGGGTGCTGATCTTCACCACCATGCTTGCTGCCGGCGCAGGCATACTGATGTCCAACCTGTTTGGTCTGACGGCTGAAGGACTCACCGCCGGTGCCGCCGAGACCGCCAGGGGCGCGGCATTGCAGACCACCCTCGGCAGCGTCGAAAGCATGTCCTTTGCCAAGATGGTGCTGGAATTCATTCCGGCCAACCCCTTCCTCGACATGACAGGTTCGCGCAAGACCTCCACCATAGCCGTGGTGATCTTCTCCATCTTCATCGGTCTGTCCGCCACCGGCATAGCCCGCAAGAAACCCGAGATCTTCGCCAGCTTCGGTCGCTTCATGGAGGTGGCCCACGTCATAGTGATGCGGATGGTGACTCTGGTACTGCGCCTCACCCCCTATGGCGTGCTGGCGCTGATGGCCAAGGTGGTCTCCGGCTCCAACTATGCCGACATCCTCAACCTGCTCAACTTCGTCATGGCTTCTTACGGCGCCATTGCCATCATGTTCGCCGTGCATCTGCTGCTGGTGGGTCTGGTGGGGATCAATCCGCTGCGTTTTCTCAAGAAGATCATGCCGGTACTGGCGTTTGCCTTTACCTCTCGCACCAGTGCGGGCTCGATCCCGATGAACGTGCAGACCCAGACCAAGGCGCTCGGCATTCCAGAGGGGATCGCCAACTTCGCCGCCTCCTTCGGCTCCACCATCGGCCAGAACGGCTGCGCAGGCATCTATCCGGCCATGCTGGCGGTGATGATAGCTCCCACAGTGGGGGTCAATCCCATGGATCCCGGCTTCATCATGACGCTGATCGCCATCATCACGGTCAGCTCCTTCGGGGTGGCCGGGATAGGTGGTGGTGCGACGTTCGCCGCCTTGATCGTGCTCTCAGCTCTGGACTTCCCGGTGGCACTGGCGGGCCTGCTCATCTCCATCGAGCCGCTGATCGACATGGGCCGCACCGCCCTGAACGTCTCCGGTTCCATCACTGCGGGCACTGTCACCAGCCGCTTGCTGGGCGAGACAGACATGCAGGTGTTCAACAGCGAGCATGAAGTGTGTCTGGACGGCGAAGAGTCCACCATCTGACCCGCTTGCCAGGGCAGGGGCCAGCCCTGCCCATCGATAGACCAGAGGGAGGGCATGCCCTCCCTCTGCCATTGAAAGGAGAAAGTATGAGAATCCTGATCATAGGTGGCGAAGCCGCCGGTATGAGTGCGGCGGCCAAGGCCCGTCGTCTGGCCAAGGATGCTGAAATTGTGGTGTATGAGGCGTCCGAGGTGATCTCCTTCGGTGCCTGCGGCCTGCCCTATTTTGTCGGCGACGAGTTTCAGGCGCCGGGATACATGGCCGAGTTCACCTCCGAGCAGTTCGCTGCCAAGGGGATCGAGGTCAAGACGGGCCATAGGGTGCTGTCGCTCGATGCCAGCGCTCGTACTGTGCAAGTGGAGCACCAGGGGGATGTCTTCACCGACACATACGATCGTCTGATGGTCGCCACCGGTGCCCGTGAAGTGATGCCCCCCATTCCCGGCCTGCAGCAGCAAGGGGTGTTCGGCCTGCGCCGCATGGCCGACGGTCTGGCGCTGAAGGCGGCTGTGCAGGACAAGCGTAGTACCCGGGCTCTGGTGATCGGCTCCGGCTTTATCGGACTGGAAGTGGTTGAGGCGCTGGTGCATCAGGGTAAAGAAGTGCGCCTCATCGAACTGGCGGATCGGGTCATCCCGGATGCCTTCGACAGTGAAATCACCCGGCACATCGAAACCGAGCTGCGCGAGCAAGGGGTCTGTGTCCATCTGGGTGAGCGAGTCGAGGCTTTGCTGGGGGATGGCAGGGTGACCGGCGTGCGTACCGACAAGGGAGAGTATGAGGCCGATATAGTGGTGGTCTGCACAGGGGTCAAGCCCAACACCGAGTTCCTGGCCGACACCGGCATCAAGCGGCTGGCCAATGGTGCCATCGAGGTGGACAGGCAGGGCCGCACCTCGCTGGCCAACGTCTGGTCGGCTGGCGACTGTGCCAGTGTCTGGCACAGCGTCAAGCAGCAGCAGGTCTATGTACCGCTCGCCACCATAGCCAACAAGCTGGGGCGCATGGTGGGCGAGAACCTGGCCGGGGCCGAGCAGGTGTTCCCGGGCACGCTAGGCTCTGCGGCGCTCAAGGTGCTGGGGCTGGAGGCGGGTCGCACTGGTCTCTCTGAGCAAGAAGCCCAGGCGATGGGCATCGATTACCGCACCGTCGTCATCAAGGACAAGTGTCACACCAACTACTGCCCAGGCCAGTCCGATATTCACGTCAAGCTGGTCTACGAGGCGGGCAGCAAGCGCCTGCTGGGTGGCCAGATCCTGGGTCGCAAGGGGGCGGTACACCGCATCGACGCGCTGGCGGTCGCCATCACAATGGGGGTCACTACCGAGCAGCTCGGCATGCTGGACTTTGCCTATGCGCCGCCTTTCTCCCGCACCTGGGACGTGCTCAACGTGGCGGGCAACGTCGCAAAATAAAAAGCGAGGGTATGACGACACTGCATATATGCGCCGTATCTCTCCTCCCGCACCTGAGACGTGCTCAATGTGGCGGGCAATGTGGCCAAGTAGCTGACTGAAGATGGCGGCGCGTATACGGCGCTGTCATGCCAGTTGCACTCTGCAGGTAAATTGCAGACATAAAAAAACCGATGCTTGGGCATCGGTTTTTTTTGCTACCTGTCTAGCCGTTTCACTCAGCCGCGGCCGAGGCGGTTATCCGGGTAGTTCTTGGCCAGCACTTCGCGGGCATGCTGGGCCAGGGTCGGCATCTTCAGCGTGTCGTAAGACTCGACCATGATCTCCAGCGCCTTTTCGGTTTCCGCCGTGTCGGGATAGGTCTCGACAATCAGCTTGGCACGGTTGGCTGCGGCGATCAGAGCATCACGCTTCACGTAGTACTCGGCCACGCTCAAGTCGTAGCGGGCAAGGCGCTTCTTCAGGCCGATCATGCGGGCACGGGCATCGGCGGCATAGACGCTGTTGGGATAATTCTGCAACAGTGTCTTGAAGTCCTGGAAGGCCTGACGGGCATAAGAGGGGTCTTTATCGTCCCGATTGATGCCCAGGAAGTCCTGGAAGAAGTTGTAATCGCCGGCCATGTTGGTCAGACCGCGCATATAGAACACATAATCGATATTTTTATGCGCCGGATTGAGGCGGATAAAACGGTCGATATTGGCGATCGCCTGAGCGGTATCGTCCTGTTTGTAATAGGCGTAAATCAGGTCAAGCTGAACCTGGTTGGAGTAGGCGCCGAAAGGATAGCGCGAGTCCAAAGCTTCCAGTAACTCGATAGCATTCACATAGTTACCGGCATCCAGCTTGAGGCGTGCTTTCTGGTACAGGGTCTCCGGCGGTTCGTCGGGTACCTTGGGTTTTGTGCTGGAACAGCCTGTGATCAAGGTAGCGACCAAGGCGAGTGACATCAGCAGGTGAGACTTCTTTCCCATCAACAACATCCGGTCCATTTCCACGAAATTGGCAAAGTATCCGTTATGCTTGGCTAAAAGAAAAGCTAGAATACCCGGATTATTTCGAATTGATACCCCCCGCTCAAGAGACCATACATGAGCCAGCATATTGAACTGACAGGCGAATTTCAGGATCACCAATTCGGGCAGCGACTCGACCAGGCCCTGGCCGAATTGTTTCCAGACTACTCCCGAACCCGCATCAAGGAGTGGATTTTACAGGACAGAGTGACCCTGGATGGTCAGGTTGCGAACACGCCGCGCGAGAAGGTACTTGCCGGGCAACAGGTGCATGTAGATGTCGAGCTGGAAGATGACACCCGCTGGGATGCCCAGGACATAGCACTCAACATCGTCTACGAAGATGAACACATTCTGGTGATCGACAAACCGGCCGGTCTGGTGGTTCACCCGGGCGCAGGCACGCCGGATGGCACCATTCTCAACGCCCTGCTGCACCGTTATCCCGACATCGCCGAGGTGCCTCGTGCCGGTATCGTGCACCGTCTGGACAAAGACACCACAGGTCTGATGGTGGTGGCCAAGACGGTACCGGCCCAGACCCATCTGGTGGAAGCGCTGCAGGCACGCCAGATCACCCGTGAGTACGAAGCCATCGCCATCGGTCACATGACCGCAGGTGGCACGGTAGATGCCCCCATAGGTCGTCACCCGACCCAGCGTACCCATATGGCCGTGGTGCCCAATGGCCGTCCTTCCGTGACCCACTATCGGGTACATGAGAAGTTCCGTGGCCACACCCGTCTGCGTCTGCGACTGGAAACCGGTCGAACTCACCAAATCCGCGTACACATGTCTCACATCAAGCATCCGCTGGTAGGGGATCCCGCCTACGGTGGCCGTCTGCGCCCGCTGCGCAACGCGACCCCCGAGCTGACCCAGGCATTGCGTAACTTCAACCGTCAGGCGCTGCATGCCACCATGCTGCAACTGGCTCACCCCATCACGGGGGAAGTGATGCAGTGGCACTCGCCCACGCCGCAGGACATGCTGGATCTGATGGACGTGATGCGGGCCGATACCCTCGCCAATCCGGATGATTTGGTCTGGAACTGATGAGCTGATGAACAAGGCTGTCCGCGACGGTTTCTGCCGTTGCCCGGCCTTGAAGCATGCCTGGAACGGGGCTCCTTGACTGGCAACAGCGAAGGAGCCCCGTTTTTATATGTAGAAATGTGAGAGGAGCCACAGATGAAATGGATCGAACCCGACTGGCCGGCACCGGCTCGTGTCAGAGCGCTGTCGACCACCCGGGATGGCGGTGTGAGCCAGGGTGTCTTCGCCGGTCTCAACCTGGGAGCCCATGTGGGTGATGAAGTGGCGCGGGTTGAGGCCAATCGGGCCCGCCTGCAGCAGGCGGTACAGATCCCCGGGCCCCTCAACTGGCTCAATCAGGTGCATGGCATCGCAGTGCATCAGGTCAGCAAGCAGTATGATGTCGTGCCGGATGCCGATGCGGCCTGTGCCCATGAGGCGGGGTTGGCCTGCATCGTGATGACAGCCGATTGCCTGCCGGTGTTGTTCTGTGACAGGGCCGGCACTGTCGTGGCGGCCGCCCATGCCGGTTGGCGCGGATTGTTGGGCAATGAGCAGGGTGGCGTGCTGGAAGCCAGCATGCAGGCCATGGGGTGCCATCCTGCCGATATCCTCGCCTGGCTTGGCCCCGCCATAGGCCCCGGGTCCTTCGAAGTGGGGGGCGAAGTGCGCGACGCCTTTATGGCGCAGCAGGCCGAAGCAGAAGCTGCATTCGTACCTTCATCCAACGAGGGGAAATGGCTGGCGGATATCTACTTGCTGGCCAGGCTGCGGCTGGCCCGTGCCGGTGTGAGCGCCGTTTACGGTGGCGAGTTCTGCACCTTCGGCGATGGCGAGCGGTTTTACTCGTATCGCCGCGATGGCCAGACGGGCCGCATGGCATCGCTTGTCTGGTTGGCACAATAGCCTGTGCCCGGCGCTTTTCTCCGGAAAAGGGCCGGGATCCAGCCCATCCCCGCCTTGCAGAAAAAATAACCAGCTCTTGCCCTTGAAATAACCCGTACGGGCCTCATCTTTCTTGTCAGAAAGTTATGTTGTTTGCCGCGCAAGCGGCGTCTGCCTTGAAGGGGGAGTGCAATGCGCCTCGATCGTCTTACCAGCAAATTTCAGATTGCTATTTCCGATGCCCAGTCTCTTGCACTGGGTCGTGATCACCAATTTATCGAACCCGTCCATCTGATGACTGCGCTGGTCAATCAGGATGGCGGCTCCATTCGTCCACTGCTCACCCTGACCGGGATGGACATCAATACCCTGCGCTCACGCCTGGGGATTGAGCTGGATCGACTGCCCAAGGTGAGTGGCGTGGAGGGCGACGTTCAGCTCTCCAGCGGCCTCGGTCGCCTGCTCAACGTCTGTGACAAGCTGGCCCAGCAGCGCAAGGATCAGTTCATCTCTTCCGAGCTGTTCGTGCTCGCGGCCCTCGACGAGAAGGGCAACCTGGGTGAGCTGCTGCGTGCCCAGGGGCTGACCAAAGAGAAACTCGAAGCTGCCATCGACAAGGTGCGTGGCGGCAGAAAGATCGATGATGCCAACGCCGAGGAGAATCGCCAGGCGCTGGAGAAATACACCATAGACCTCACGGAGCGGGCCGAACTCGGCAAGCTGGATCCCGTGATCGGTCGCGACGAAGAGATCCGCCGTACCATACAGGTGCTGCAACGCCGGACCAAGAACAACCCTGTGCTGATCGGTGCCCCCGGCGTCGGCAAGACCGCCATTGTCGAAGGGCTGGCCCAGCGCATCATCAACGGTGAAGTGCCGGAAGGGCTCAAGAACAAGCGGGTATTGTCGCTGGATATGGGATCCCTGGTGGCCGGTGCCAAGTATCGCGGCGAGTTTGAAGAGCGGCTGAAAGCTGTACTCAACGATCTGGCCAAGGAGGAGGGCAACGTCATCCTCTTCATCGACGAGCTGCACACCATGGTCGGCGCCGGTAAAGGCGAGGGCGCCATGGACGCGGGCAATATGCTGAAACCGGCGCTGGCCCGTGGCGACCTGCACTGCGTCGGTGCCACCACGCTGGATGAGTACCGTCAGTACATAGAGAAGGATGCAGCCCTCGAGCGCCGCTTCCAGAAGGTGCTGGTGGAAGAGCCGAGCGTGGAGGACACCATCGCCATACTGCGCGGCCTGAAAGAGCGTTATGAACTGCACCACCATGTGCAGATCACCGACCCCGCCATTGTGGCGGCAGCCCAGCTGTCTCATCGCTATATCGCGGATCGCCAGCTGCCGGACAAGGCCATCGACCTCATCGACGAGGCCGCCGCCAGCATTCGTCTGCAGATTGACTCCAAGCCAGAATCTCTCGACCGGCTTGAGCGACGCATCATTCAGTTGAAACTGGAGCAACAGGCGTTGATGAAAGAGGATGACGATGCCAGCCGCAAGCGGTTGGATCTCATCAGCAAGGAGATTGGCGAAAAGGATCGGGAATACAACGAGCTGGATGAGGTGTGGAAGGCCGAGAAGGCTGCCCTCGCCGGTACCCAGCACATCAAGGCGGCGCTGGAACAGGCCCGTCAGGATCTTGACGTGGCACGCCGCGCTGGCGACCTGGGGCGGATGTCAGAGCTGCAGTACGGCCGCATCCCCGAGCTGGAGAAACAGCTGGATCTCGCCACCCAGGCAGAGATGCAGGAGACCAGCCTGCTGCGCAACCGGGTCACCGACGTGGAGATAGCGGACGTCCTGGCCCGCTGGACCGGCATTCCGGTGGCACGCATGCTCGAAGGGGAGCGTGACAAGCTGCTGCGGATGGAAGAGAAGCTGCACAGCCGGGTGATCGGTCAGGAGGAAGCGGTCGAGGCCGTCTCCAACGCCATTCGTCGCTCCCGTGCCGGGCTCTCCGATCCGAACCGGCCCATAGGTTCCTTCCTGTTCCTCGGGCCGACCGGGGTGGGCAAGACAGAGCTGTGCAAGGCGCTGGCCGAGTTCCTGTTCGATACCCAGGATGCCATGGTGCGGATCGACATGTCCGAGTTCATGGAGAAACACAGTGTGGCCCGTCTGGTGGGCGCACCTCCCGGCTACGTGGGTTACGAGGAGGGGGGTTACCTGACCGAGGCGGTACGCCGCCGTCCCTACTCGGTGATCCTGCTCGACGAAGTGGAGAAGGCGCACCCGGATGTGTTCAACATACTGCTGCAGGTGCTCGATGATGGCCGCCTGACCGACGGTCAGGGTCGCACCGTCGATTTCCGCAACTCTGTGGTGATCATGACCTCCAACCTGGGGTCGGATCTGATCCAGGAGCACCACTCCGAGAAGGATTACGACGAGATGAAGGCCCTGCTGATGGAGGTGCTGACTCGCAGCTTCCGACCGGAGTTCATCAACCGGATCGACGAGACAGTGGTGTTCCATCCGCTCGGCGAGGATCACATCAAGTCCATCGCCCGCATCCAGCTCAAGAGCCTGATGGGTCGTCTGGAGGCTCAGGGTTACGAGGTGGAGGTGAGCGAGGCGCTGCTCGAGAAGCTGGTGCACGCCGGGTTCGACCCTGTCTACGGGGCACGGCCCCTCAAGCGGGCGATCCAGCACAAGGTGGAAAACCCGCTGGCCCAGGCACTGCTCTCCGGTCGCATCGTGCCCGGCAAGAAACTGTTGCTGGGGGCCGACAGCAACGGCCTGACCATGAACCAGTAAACCGACCTGTGTCGATGCCAACAACGCCAGCCCTCGGGCTGGCGTTGTCATATCTGTCGGCTGTGATATCGGAGAATAAAAAAACGGCAATCCTAAGATTGCCGGGAGGAATGTAGTCATGCGACCTGACGTGGGTTGAGCGGGTCGCAGGGGCAAGCCCCGGTTTCGCAGAGGGTCGGAATGATCCTCTCCTTACAGCATGCCCGTGATGCGCTCTCTCATCCCGGGCGGCCACACACCTGTCAGGCCTGACCTGAACGCCGCAGCATGCGGGTCAGACCCATTGAATCCTCTTGCTTACAGCATGCCAGGGATGGCGGCCTTCATCTCTGAGGGCCAAACGCCGACCTGAACCTGACCTATGTGCTCTTTTTGCAGCAACAACATGGCCAGACGGGATTGGCCTATGCCGCCCCCTATGGTCTGTGGCATCCGCTCTGCCAGCAGATCCTGGTGCCAGTCATATTGCAGGCGACCTTCATCACCGGTGATGGCGAGCTGGCGGCGCAGGGCCTCTGCGTCCACCCGGATCCCCATGGAGGAGATCTCGAAGCTGTCTTCCAGCACAGGGTTCCACACCAGAATGTCACCGTTCAGACCCGCCAGACCCAGTTCGCTGTGGCTGCTCCAGTCGTCATAGTCCGGAGCGCGCACATCGTGACGCTCACCGTGGGAGAGGGCGCCGCCGATGCCGATGAGGAAGACTGCACCCATCTCCTTGGCGATGGCGCGTTCGCGCCCCTTGGCATCGAGATCCGGGTAGCGGGTCAGCAGCGCTTCGCTGTGGAGGAACTGGATCTCGCCCGGCAGGAAGGGAGTCAGTTCGTGTTCGGCGCAGACGGCACGCTCGGTGGCCTTGATGGCGGCCCAGATGCCGCGCACGGTTTCTTGCAGATAGGCGAGATCGCGGCGCTCGCTCGGCATCACCTTCTCCCAGTCCCACTGATCCACGTAGACGGAGTGGATGGGGGTGAGCTTGTCTTCGTCCGGGCGCAGCGCCTTCATGTGGGTGTAGATGCCTTCACCCGGGCCGAAGCCGAAGCGACCCAGGGTCTGGCGCTTCCACTTGGCAAGGGAGTGAACCACTTCGTAGCTGTGGCCGGGGAGTGTCTTCACCTTGACCTGCACCGCATTCTCGCTGCCTGACAGGTTGTCCTGAGTACCATCTCCGACCCGGCTCAGAATGGGGGCTTGCACCTCCATCAGGCCCAGTTGCTGGGCGAGTTGGCGGGAGAACATCTCTTTGACGAAGCTGATCTGCTGTTGGCTGCGAATGTAGTGCTGTTTCATGCTGAATACCTGTCTAGAACCCGTTGGATGTGACGATTCTTCAACATAATGAACACTAAATTCAATATTCGATAATAGAAATAGACTTTACACATTTTTTTGTTCAAAATATACCGCAAATTAATGAGATATCGTCAACGGGAGTGCAAAAAAGTGCCGGAAAATTATCGAATCGATAATCTCGATCAGGCCATCCTCACCGCCCTGATGGAGAATGCGCGGATCCCTTATGCCGAGTTGGCCAAACAGCTGGCGGTCAGCCCGGGTACCATCCATGTGCGGGTGGAGAAGATGAAGCAGGCGGGGATCATCGAGGGCACGCGGGTGCAGGTGAACCCCAAGAAGCTGGGTTACGACGTTTGTTGCTTCATCGGGATCAATCTCAAAAGCGCCAAAGATTACCCCTCTGCACTGGCCAAGTTGCAGGCGCTGGACGAGGTGGTGGAGGCCTACTACACCACGGGTCACTACAGTATCTTCATGAAGGTGATGACCCGCTCCATCGACGAGTTGCAGACTGTGCTGATCCACAAGATCCAGACCATAGACGAGATACAGTCCACCGAAACGCTCATTTCGCTGCAGAACCCGATATTGAGAGATGTAAAACCTTGACGAGCCGCCTGACCGTCGGGATCAGGGTTCGATATAGGGAATGCCGTACTTGTCGTAGATAGCCTTGAGTCGGCCATCCCGCTTCATGCGCAACAACTCGGCATCGTAGGCTGCCATCATGGCTGGTGTATCGGCATCGGCCCGGGCCCTGGTCCAGGCGGTGTAGTAGGGGCTGGCCTTGAGTGGCTTGGGCAGGTAATCGAGTTTGCCCTCCAGCCCCTCCTCTCTGATCTGGGCGAAGGCGGTAACCAGCGGCATGGGCACTGTATCTATGCGCCCGGCGATCAGTTTGCGCAGTTGCAGCTGGTTGATGGGGATCTCCTGGATCTGATAGGCGGGGTCTTTGAGCGCCGCAGCCAGTTCGGGAGTGTAGGCAAAATCCTTGGTCAGCCCGATGCGCCAGGGTTTGAGGTCTTCCAGGGTATCGTAGCGGATCCTCAGCATATCGGCCTTGCGCACGAAGAAGTGCCAGCTGTGGCGCAGATGGGACTGCTGTGGATAGAGCAGGTAGCTCTCTCGCTCCGGCTTGTAGGAGTGGGTCATCACAAGGTCATACACGCCGGTCTCGGCATTGCGGGTGAGGCGGGCACCCGCATCGGTCAGTTCGATCTTGATGGGGATCTTGAGCTTGTTGAAGATGGCGGTGACCACGTCCACATCGAGTCCGCCAGGCTGGGCCTTGTCATCCAAAAACTTCAATGGTGGCTCAAGGGTGCCGCCTATGACCAGCTCTTTGGCCTGGAGCCAGAGAGGGAACAGCAGACAGAGCAGGGGTAACTTTCGCAAACCAAATCTCCTGCACGGAATAGGGAATCGCCCATGGGCATGATTCAAGTATATTGGCCCGAATATTCAACAGAGACGACCCCGGATGGCAAATCCTGAAATCGAAAGTGAGTTGGATGGCATCGACAGGTTATCTGTCCGCTTCTATCGTCTTGGCTTGAGTCTGGCAGCTTTATTGCTGGTGTGTCGAGGGGCCAGCCTACTGATCGGGCAGGATTTTTTAGCGCCCTCAGTCTGGTTGACGGCGCTGGTGGTGGTCTGCGGGGTATGCGGACTCTGTCTGCATGTCTATGACAAGCGCATCCGTTTCATCTTGCAGGTGTTTGCCTGGGGTGGCCTGGTGCTGAGTGCCAGCGGAGCGCCCGAGGTGCTGGTATTGGGAGCGTCGTTGGCGACGCTCTCCGGGCTGGCGTTCAAGGAGCAGTTCTGCTTCGCCATTCCGGGCATCAAGGCGCTGCCCCTGTTGTTGCCGTTGCTGTGGGGACTGGAGTGGGCGCAACTGGGCTGGGCAGCCGCGCCGGTTGCCCTGGCGTGCGGCCTGTTGCTTGGCTTGCTCTGTCTGGCAAAGTGGCGGATGCCCCTGCACTTCGACATCGGTGACAAGGGGCGTTACCAGATTTAGGTCTGATGGCAGCCTTTCATCTGCTGATTGAGGGCTTGCATCACTTGATGGCGGCTGATGATGCCGATCACTTTGCCCTGCTCCAGCACCGGATAGATCTTGGGTTTTGCCCCGGTCATCTGGCGCGCCAGATCCAGAATGCTGTCGTCCGGGTCGACCGAGAGAGGCGTCCGGCTCATCATGTCTTCCACTTGAGTGCGGGTATCGCAGTGGTAGCTGCCGGTGATCAGACTGGGAATGCAGTCCTGTTCGGAGAGAAACCCGACCAGCTGTTGTTGGTCATCCAGCACAGGCAGGCCGCTCAGCCCTGAGTGGTGCAGCCGATCCAGCGCTTCGGCCAGGCCGAGTTGCGGGGTGAGGAAGTGGGTCAGGCGACTCATGTGATCGCGAATATGTAGCATATGATGGCTCCAGATGCGGGGTGTAGTGCCACTATGGGCGCTGTGAGGCGGACAAGGCCAGTGGTTTGTGCCATGGGGATTGATAGGTGTCGCCGTCGCGGGTATGCCAGTGGCTGGTGAGCAATGACAAAAGGAGAGGTTATGCGTGCATTGGTAACGGGCTGTGGCCGTCGACTCGGTTTCTACCTGTGTGAACAGCTGGTGGCGGCAGGTTGGCAGGTAACTGGAAGCTATCGCAGCGAGCGACCCGAGCTGGCTCGGCTGCGCGCCCTAGGAGTGACGCTGGTGCAGGCGGATTTTGCTTGTGAAGAGCAGGTCGGCCAGCTCATTGAGGTGCTGGCATCACAGCAGGATCTGGCCTTGGTGATCCACAACGCCTCGGCCTTCGAACCAGAGGCGGCAGATGCTGCAGCGCAGCTGGCCCAGTTCGATCAGTTCTATCGGGTACACATGGCGGCGCCATTTCGGCTCAACCGGGCGCTGGCGCCCCAGCTGGCCCGCAATGCCAATGCCAGCATCATCCATATCACGGATATCTACATTCACGCTCCGGCACCCCAGTTTGCCAGCTATGTGGCCACCAAGGCCGGAGCCCACTCCCTTGCCATGAGCTTTGCCCGCGAACTGGCGCCTGCCATCCGGGTCAACACCATAGAGCCGGGCCCTATCCTGTTTCTCGACGAACATGGCGACGCGTGGCGCCAGCAAGTGCTGGCGAAGACGCCGCTGGCGCGGGAAGGCGGGCTTGAGCCTATCTGGCAGGCGGTGCAGCTACTGATGGGGAACGACTACATGACGGGGGCCAGCATCCGGGTAGATGGCGGCCGCAGCCTGGCGGTCATCTGAACCCTGACTGAGCCGCAAGGGGGTCAAGCCTACCTGCAGCTCTTCGATCACCTTGCCCTTCATCAGCCGGGTATGCAGTGGCAGCGTGACCTTGCGGTCATGCACTTCTCCCTGGCCATACAGTTCGGCCAGCAGTTCATTGAGATAGGCATCGACGCGAGTCGCGGCAAAATCGTCTGCGGCACTGCTGGCTAGAATGTCGATATCCAGCGGCCGGTCGAGCACCTTGCAGTTCGGATCGCTGCGATCACGGCCATGGGCCAGTTCCATGGCGATGAAGAGGGTTTTCAACTGCTGGGTTGTCAGCCCGCTTTCGGCAACGAACAGGCAGTTGAGGAAGTCGTGCCTGGAGTGCATTCCCACCGGTTTGGTCTGGATCACCGAACTCAGCTGCAGGCGGCCAAAGTGTTCAAGCAGTTCGCCAACCACCTGACTGACGTGAATATGGGGATCAAGATTCGATCCAATGCTGCACAGATAGAACATGCTCACCGATCCTTGGGTTGGGCTCATCTGAAATGTATACACGGCTCACGGTTATGGGATTAACTATGCATTAACATACATTTGTCTGTTGTGATCAGGCTCTTGTTGGCAAGAAAGGAGGTTTGCATGAGTGTGGAACTGAAATGGGCACTGTTGACCGCATCCAGCGCGTTGGCAATGATCCTGATTATCTGTGTGGCATCCGTCGGTCTGGCGTGAACCCCGTCCCTCATTTGCGGTATGAACCGGCCTCCTGGCCGGTTTTGCTTTTTGGGGGAGTGCAGATATGCTGACCCACCCATGATGAATCGAGACAGCACAAGATGACCAAGGTACGCCCACGTTCCTTGCTGCAAGTGGTATTGATGGGCTTCGTCCTGGTATTGATGCCGCTGGGCGGCATGATCTGGCACGACAGTCAGGCCCTCGAACACTTGAGCCAGTTGACCAGCGACGAGCTGGAGCGGGCGGTGCGCGATACCCGCCGGGCGACCCTGCTCACAACCCAGGCCATTGATCTGGAACGTACTCTTCGCCGTTATGCGGTACTGGGGGATGAGCGCATCCTGGCCAGTTACCAGCAGCAGCTTGCCAGTTACCGCAGCCTGCTCGCCGCTCATCAGGGCTCGATCCCGGATGCCGAGGCTTACACCGGCCTCGAACAGGTGCTGGCCTGGCTCGACAGCCTGCAGGATCTGGCTCAGGCCAGAGCCGCCTCGGCTAGCCCGCAATTTGATGAATTTAATCAAATTAATCAGCAGCTTGAAGTGATTACCCGAGGTCAGGTCGATGAGCATGTGAGCCGGGTACGCGCCATGATTGCAGAATTGATGAGAGAGATCTGGTGGGTCAGCGGTTTCGTGGCCGTGCTCAGTCTGCTGCTGGTGTTGTTGTTTACCTATCTGATTATCCACCCTGTGCGTCAGATTGAGTCGCGGATCTTGAGTCTGGGCGCGGGTGTGGAGCCGGACAAACGCCCCGTGGACGGGCCAGCAGAGTTGGTGGTATTGGGGGAGCGTATCAACTGGTTGCACGACAAGCTCAAGGAGCTGGAACAGCAGAAATACCAGTTCCTGCGCCATGTTTCCCATGAGCTCAAGACGCCGCTGGCGGTGCTGCGGGAAGGCTCGGACCTGCTTGGCGAGCAGCTGGTGGGGCCGCTTACGCCGGATCAGCAGGAGATCTGCCAGATGCTGGAGGAGAACAGTCGCCGATTGCAGACCCTGATCGAACGTCTGCTCGATTTCAACCGCCTCAGCCAGCAGGAGGTGTTTACCCTGACGCCGGTGGCGCTGGCGCCCTTGTTGTCAGAGTTGACAGCAGAGTACCGGCTGGCGCTGGAATCCAAACAAATCAGTGTACACTTGCCGACCGCTCCCATCATGTTGCAGGCGGAGCCGTATCGCTTGCGGTTGATCCTCGATAATCTGTTTTCCAATGCGGTCAGCTATGGCGCCAGGGGTGGCCAGATCTGGATCCGCGCCGGGCAGGATGCCAACGGCGGCTGGCTGGAGGTGGCCAACGAAGGGCCCGTCATTCCGGTAGCCGAACGGGAGCGGATCTTCGAGCCATTCGAGCAGGGCAGTATAGTGCGGCAAGGTTTGTTGAAAGGTTCCGGCATGGGGCTTTCCATCGCCCGCGAGTCGGCGATGAGCCTTGGCGGTGAATTGGTATTGATTGAAGACGAACAGGCTGATGTCTGTTTCCGGTTGACGTTGAAGTGAAGCAAAAGATGAAACAATGTGTTGTTCCGGTATTGATGATGGGCCTGCTCACAGGCTGTTCTTTGCTGCCAGCGCGTGACCCGGCGGCGTCGCCGGATCTCGCCCTCGCCAAGCGCATGGAGTTTGCCAACAAGGAGATGCAGGTACGCCTGCAATACTCGGACTGGTTGCTGGCCAGTCACGCTCAGCAGCGGGCGCAGGAGCGTCAGCGCCTCAAGGGTGCGACCGATGTCGAGAGCCGGGTCAGTCTGGCCATGGTCAATACCCACCCCTCCGAGTCGGTGGCAAACCGTCGGGCCGGGCTGGACAAACTCAAGAGCTTGCTGCCCGAGCTCGGGCTCGATGCCCAGGCTTTCCTGCGCAGCTGGATTGCGCTGGGTGAGGAGCTGCTGGTACGTGACAGCCGTCGTGACGACCAGAGTCAGGAGGTGCAGCGTCTGCGCCGCCAGATTGAACAGCTCTCCGCCATCGATGAACAGCTCAATCAACGCAAGCTCAACGGCAGTGGTGAGGCTCTGCCATGAGCCGGATCCTGCTGGTTGACGACGATGTCAGCCTGCTCAAGCTGATGAGCATGCGCCTGCGCAGCCAGGGCTACGAAGTGGATACCGCCGACAGCGCCGAAGGGGCGCTGGACAGACTGCGCCAGCAACGGGCCGATCTGGTGTTGAGCGACTTGCGCATGGCCGGCATGGACGGCCTGGCGCTGTTCGAGCGCATCCAGTCACAGTGGCTGGGGTTGCCTGTCATCATAATGACAGCCCACGGCACCATTCCCGATGCCATCCAGGCTACCCGCTCCGGGGTGTTCAGTTTTCTCACCAAACCCATCGACAAGGATGAGCTGTTTGCCACCATAGAGCATGCGTTGAGCCTGACACGCCCAAAGCAGCAACAGGAGTGGCAATCGCTGATCCTGACCCGCAATCCGCAGATGGAACAGTTGCTTATCCAGGCCAACAGCATCGCCGGCATGGAAGTGCCCGTGCTGATCATGGGGCCGTCCGGTTCAGGCAAAGGGGTGATGACTCAAGCCCTGCACCAGGCCAGCAGTCGCCGTGACAAGCCGCTGCACGTCATCAACTGCGCCGCCTTGCCGTGGCCTGCGCTGGATCTGCAGCTGTTTGGCGAGGACGGTCAGTCCGGCCTGTTCGAACAAGCCAAAGGCGCGACCCTGTTTCTCGACGAGATAGGAGATCTGTCGGAATCGCTACAGGCCAAGCTGTTGCAGGTGTTGCAGGAGTACGGTCAGGGTACGCCCGAGGTGCGGATCATCAGCTCCAGCCATCAGGATCTGGTGACGGCGATGGAAGAGGGGCGTTTTCGGGAAGATCTCTTCTACCGCCTCAATGTGGCCAACATCACCTTGCCACCTCTCAGCGCCCGCAGTGAAGACATTCCGCTGCTGGCCAGACAGGCGCTGGACGAATATCGCAGTCGTCACAGTGACTGTGCGGCCCTGGGTTTTTCACCCGAGTCGCTGGCCATGCTGGCGGCCGCCGCCTGGCCCGGTAACGTGCGTCAGCTCTACAGCGTGGTGGAACAGCTGGCGAGCCTCTGTTGCAGTCCTGTGATTGGGGTGTCCATGGTGGAGTCGGCCCTGAGTGGCGGCGGTGGTGGCATCCCCTCGTTCAACGAGGCGCGGGCCGAGTTCGAGAAGGAGTATCTGATCCGTCTGTTGCGTACCACTGAGGGCAACGTGACCCTGGCGGCCAACATGGCGGGCAGAAACCGTACCGATTTCTACAAGTTATTGAATCGGCACGGCATAGAGGCGGCAAACTTCAAGTCGAAGGGATAAGCCGGGCAGTGTAGGTTTGCGTCCCGGCGAAGGATTATTCGCTGGTGAGTGCCATTCAGGCGGGATCGACTACGGCGGTAGAGGTTTGGGCTTTCTGGGTTTTCTGGGATAGCCAGAGCCCGCTCGCTTTCATCAGATAACCGAACAGTGCGCCTATCACCAGGGACGGCAGTATCAGGCGCCACTCCCCCGCGGCACCGAAGGTGGCGCAGCAACCGGCGAAGGTGCCGGGAATGTAGCCCAGCCACTGCTGCTTTGCCTGCACACACATCAGGGTCGCAACCACCCCCGTCATCATATAGCCCGCCATACCCGCTCCCCACCAGGCATCCCCGTGGATGAGCAGCAATGCCCACAGCATGCCGCTCCCATTGCACAGCATGGTTTGCAACAGCGCCTTGTAGCCACCGCTGGAGGCGAAGTAGCTGGTGCAGCCGAGAAAGCCGACCCAGGAGATGAGGCCTAGTGTGACGGCAACCCAGCCCCAGACGGCAGAGAGGATCCCGGTCGTGATGGCGATGGCGATCAATGGGCTCATGGCGTGACTCTTCAGTAGTGGAATTCGTAAAGAAAGGGAGCCTACCCCGCGCAGGGGGGGCGGCAAGCAGGGGCGAGATTGTGTGTGATCTTCATCACTCATTTCAACTCAGGAATACGCTTGCGCTCGCGAAAAAAATTCATTGGAGGCGTGCTCGACCCTGCACCATAGTTATGGGCCCTGTCCTGCTCATGGAGTGAGTCTGATGGCGCCAAATGTGATCGTTCCTCTGCTGGTATTCGTAGCATTGTTTCTGGTCGGAACCATGGCCAAGGCTCTGCCCCTTTACCAGCTCATGTAAATTTTCGTGAAATAAAACTCGGCCGGGGCAGGTCTTATGGTTGTTACCCTCATAACCCCGGGAGTTTTTCCATGTTGATCAAGCGTCGCTCTTCTCATCATCCCACCGAACAGGATGTTACCCCGGAAGCCGTCTATCAGGATCGCCGCCTTATCCTGAAAGGGTTGGGGCTGGGGGCCGCCACTCTGGCGTTTCCCGCTCATGCTGGCGTGCTCGACCTCTTCTCCGCCGACAAACCTGCACCTGCCGCATCGACCAGACCGCTCAACATTCGCGCCGCCGCCAGACCTGAGGGCGTGATCCTCACCCCGGAGGAGAAGGCCACCACCCACAACAACTTCTATGAGCTGGGTACCGACAAGGGGGATCCGGCCCGCAATGCTCACTACCTCAAGCCCGAGCCTTGGCAACTGCGGGTAGAGGGGGAGGTGGCCAAGCCCTTCACCCTGGATGTGTGGGACCTCATCAACAAGACAGAGCTGGAGGAGCGCATCTATCGGCTGCGCTGCGTAGAGGCCTGGTCCATGGTGCTGCCCTGGAGCGGCATCAGTCTGGCGGAGCTCATTCGCCGTGCCGAGCCCACCAGTCGCGCCAAGTTCGTGGCCTTCGAGACCCTCTATGATCCCGAGCAGTTGCCGGGGCAGGCATCCCGTTCTCTTGGAGGGGGCATAGATTATCCCTATGTGGAGGGGCTGCGCATCGACGAGGCGATGAACCCGCTCTCCTTCCTGGCGATGGGCCTCTACGGCAAGACGCTGCCCGCCCAGAACGGGGCTCCGATCCGGTTGGTGGTGCCCTGGAAGTACGGCTTCAAGAGCATCAAGAGCATAGTTTCCATCCGGCTGGTGGAAGAGATGCCACCGACCACCTGGAATCTGCTGGCATCGAACGAATATGGCTTCTACGCCAACGTCAACCCGGAGGTGGATCACCCGCGCTGGAGTCAGGCCAGCGAGCGCTTCATAGGGGAGGGTGGCATCTTCGGTGCCAAGCGTCAGCCTACCCTGATGTTCAACGGTTACGCCGACGAGGTAGCCTCGCTCTATCAGGGAATGGATCTGAGACAATGGTACTGAGACTGACAACCGCTCATACCAAGGGCCGCACCCATGGGGTGGTCTTCACTTATCAAGCCATGGATCCAAGAAAATGGTACTGAGACTGACAGCGGTTCACATCAAGGGCCTGCGAGTGCTGGTGCATATGGGGTCCCTCGGCTTTCTGCTCTGGCTGGGGTATGCCTTGCCAGCCGGATTACTGGGGGGAGACCCGGTACAGGGGCTGACCCACTATCTCGGCAAGGGGGCGCTCAATCTCTTGCTGATCACCCTGCTGGTGTCACCGCTCGCCAAGCGCTGGCGGCAGGGGCAGCTCATCAAGCTGCGCCGCCCTCTCGGGCTCTGGTGTGCGGCCTGGGCCGGGTTGCACTTTATGGTGTGGCTGGGGCTGGATCTGCAATTCGACTGGGGGCTTATTGGCGGTGAGCTGGTGAAGCGCAGCTACATACTGGTGGGGGCAGTGGCGCTCTTGTTGCTGGCGGCGCTCAGTCTGACCTCTATCCCCGCCCTGCTGCGGGTCATGGGGCCGGCCTGGCAGAAGTTGCACAACTGGATCTATGCCGTTGCCCTGCTGGTGCCGGTGCACTACTGGTGGTCGGTGAAGAGTGGCTGGCAGGAGCCGCTCATCTACCTGCTGCTGGCCTGTGCTCTGCTATGGCCACGGCGGGAGAAGTTGCTGCGCCCCTGGCGTCAGCGTCAACGCCAGAAGCTGAAAGAGGCGTGAGTTGCCGCTCAGGCATCACAGCGCAGAACTCGCATAGCAAAAGAGGCCTAATCGGCCTCTTTTTTGGTGATGTCGCCCGTGTAGGCATCGATCAGCAACTGCACTCGCTGTTCGTCGGCATCCAGGGTTTCTACCTCGAATTTATCCCCTTCCAGCTCCACTTCCCGAATGTCGTGGTACCCTTGGGCCAACAACAACTTGACCAGCGCCGGCATGTCGAGACGCGCCTGAGCCGCCCAGCCAAGGGTGGAGAAAAGGCAAAGGATCAGCAGGAAACTGCGTGGGATCATATTCATTCCGGATTCATGGCTGGCAGACTATAAACGGCATTATGTTAGGTTTTTGGAGATGAATCACCCATGAATAGAGCCCTGTCTCTGCTTTGGTTGCTGCTGCCCGTGATGGCGCAGGCGACCACGCCGAACGAGGCCTTGCTGCAACAAGCTGTCAGCGAGGGTCGGGTCAGGCCCTTTCATGAGGTGATGGAGGTGGCCTCCCTCCTGCCGGTGCGCGTGCTGCGCGTCGACCTGGGGGAAGAGGATGGCATCTGGCTGTATGAGCTCAAGCTCATCGACAGCGAGAACAGCGTGATCAAGGTCGGCTATCGCGCCGACAACCTGGAGATGGTGTGGCTCAAGGGCCACCATCTCGAACGGCTGTTCGAGCCACGCCCGCCGCAAGAGGAAGATTGACCTTTAGGTGGGTGCCAGATTGGGCTCCAAACTGACAATCCGGCACCACTGTTCAACCTTCCCATCTCCGTTGACGCAAGAGTAACCCTGCTTTGGATACCCATTTATGCGAATTCTGATAGTTGAAGATGAGAAGACCCTGGCGGGCCAGCTGGCCGAACAGCTGCGTCTGTCCGGTTTCGTGACCGACCTCTGCCATGATGGCAACGAGGCCGGCTTTCTCGGCGAGACCGAGCCTTATGACGCCATCATCCTGGATCTCGGCCTGCCGGGTCGCGATGGCCTGAGCGTGCTGAAGGAGTGGCGCAGCAAGGGGATCGATACCCCTGTGCTGGTACTGACCGCCCGCGGCCAGCTGCACGAGAAGATTGAGGGGCTCAATGCCGGTGCCGACGACTACCTCACCAAGCCGTTCCAGGTGGCGGAGTTGGTAGCCAGGGTGCAGGCGCTGGTGCGACGGGCGGCAGGCAATGCCAGTTCGATCCTGGAGATCGGCGGGGTGCGGCTCGACATGGCGGCCTCCCAGGTGTGGTACGAAGGCACCCCCATCAAGCTCACCGCCCACGAATTTCGGGTGCTGGGTTACCTGATGCAGCACAGGGGCAAGGTGGTGTCGCGCAGCGAGCTGATCGACCACATCTATGCCCAGGATTTTGACCGCGACTCCAATACCGTCGAAGTCTTCATCGGCCGGATCCGCAAGAAGACCCACGCCGATCTCATTGAGACTGTGCGTGGCCTTGGATACCGGATCAACGAATGAGTCGGGCCTTGATGCAACCCCTGCCAGGGGACGGTGAATGAGGCTGGTCAGGACCCTGCGGGGGCGACTGGTAGTCATAGCGCTGGTCTGGTGCGGTCTCTTCCTGTTTGCCACAGGTTTCAGCCTGCAGACCATGATGCGCAACTACTGGCAAGAGGCGGAAGCAGACGGCCTGCGCCTGCAGCTCTACGATCTGCTCTCTCGCCTCGAGATCCAGCCAGACGGCCTGCCCATCGTCACCGAACCCATGGCCGACCCCCGCTTTCGTCAACCCTATTCCGGCTACTACTGGCAGCTGGAGCTGGGGGATGAGGTGGTCAGCCGCTCGCGATCCCTGTGGGATGTGCACCTCAAGGTGCAGGGTCTGAAGTCGGCGTTCGGCGATCCGGATCTGTTTGTCGGCAGGGGACCCAACAAGGAGCCCCTGCTCATCATGACGCGTACCGTGCTGCTGCCCGGGTCGGATCGGACGTTTACCCTGGTGATGGCCAAGGACAGCAGCGCCTTGACCCAGACCCTCAAGAAGACCCGCATCAGCCTGTTCCTGGGCCTCGGCTTCGCCGCCACGGGTCTGGTGCTGGGCTTCATGTTCCAGATCGTCTATGGTCTGCGTCCGCTGCATCTGTTGCGCCGCGAACTGGGACGAGTACATCAGGGGCATCAGGAGGGATTCCGGCTGCGCTATCCGCTGGAGATACAGCCGCTGGTGGAAGACATCAACCGCCTGCTTCACCACTACAGCGAGCTGCTGCAGCGAGCCCGCTCCCACACCGGCAATCTGGCTCACGCCCTCAAGACGCCGCTCAGCATAATGCGCAATCAGGTGGCCCAGCTGTCACCCGAGGATCAGGCCGCCATCGGCGAGCAGCTCGACCAGATCCAGCGCCACATCGACTATCACCTCGGCAAGGCGCGGGTGACCGGCGCCGCCAAGATCCTAGGGGTGTCGACTCCGGTGCGGGCACGGGTGGAGTACATCTGCCGTGCCTTCTCCCGTCTCTATCCGGGCAAGGAGGTGGATCTGCAGGTGCCGGCCAATCTGGCGGTCGGGGTGGAGGAGCAGGACTTCGACGAGATGGTGGGCAACCTGCTGGAGAACGCCTACAAGTGGTCGGCCGGTCAGCTGCGTATTTCCAGCGCCGAGCTGGGGGGCTGGATCACCCTGCGCATCGAGGATGACGGCCCCGGCATGAGCGAGGATCAGATCGCCAAGGCGGTGTTGCGCGGGGTACGGCTCGACGAGAAGGTGCCGGGCTCGGGGCTCGGCCTCAACATAGTCTCCGATCTGGCCGAGGCCTATCGAGGCAACCTCATCATGGGTCGGGCGGAGTTGGGTGGTCTGGCTGCGTCTCTGTCACTGCCCAAGGTGGCCAGGGTAGAGAGCTAGGGATCAAGCCCATTATGGGGCGAATGAAATTGGGGTGGTCCGTTTCCTGCTATCGCTCAAGGTGGCACGGGGAGCGGGCCAAGCATAAGATAAGACACTTGTTCAAGCCTGAGGAAGGGTAGCAATGACAGACGATCCATGGGCACTATGTCATCTTGATGACTCGTTCGATTCCTCTGTACTGGGGATCAAGGGGGCTCAGCTCCAGTGGTTCGAGGACAGAGATAGCCTGATCGCATTCCTGCTGGAAGATTTCATCGATCTGCTGGCCGATGTAGGTGAGCTGGACGAAGACGAAGTTGCCAGCGCCCGCGAGCGCTTCACTCTGCTGGTGGAGCAGATCAGCGACGATCGTGCGTTGGTGGATGCGCTCAACGATCTCGCCTCCGGCCTGCGCCGTATCGCCTGGCTGGGGCCGCTCTCCGAGCTGGCCGAAGTCAGCGATGACTTCGCCGCCGGCCTGCGCCGCTATTTCTGGACCCAATACGACGGCGATGAAGATGACCCGGATGCCTGGGTACCGGAAGAGCTCTGGCCCCAGCTGGTGGAGTGCGCGGAAGAGTATATGCAAGAAGGCGACTTCTGAGCCACTTTGTCCAAACTCTGGCAGCAGAGCGGGTGGCATGTGCGAAAGCGCGCATGCAGTAAAAGAGCTTCTGAGTCTTCACTGCCACAGTAAATTGACAGCAATAAAAAACGGCGCCTGATGGCGCCGTTTTTGTTGGTCGAGTGTGGACTCAGCCGTTGGCCGGGACCGCGTGGGCGGTATTGGCCAGTGCCGGGCCCCTGTATTTCTCGATCTGCAGCTGGGCCATGTGGCCGCAGTTGCCTTGCGCCAGGCTGGAGGTGCCTTCGTCGAAGGTCAGGCAGTTGACGTTGCCGTTCTTGCAGATGGCCCCCGCCTCACCCGGTTTGGCCGGGTCGAACCAGGCCCCTTCACAGATGCGCACCACGCCCGGACGTATGTCTTTCGACACCAGGGCGCCCACCAGGATCTGGCCGCGATCGTTGAAGGCACGCACCAGATCCCCATCCTGAATACCACGGGCCTTGGCATCATTCGGGTGGATCAGGATGGCCTCCCGATCGGCGATGGCGAACTTGTCTCGCAGCGGCGTGTTGTCCAGCTGTGAGTGCAGGCGCTGGGTCGGGTGCGAGGTGTTGAGCGACAGCGGATAACGGCTGGCAGACTCGCTCTTCACCCACTCCTTGGGCTCATACCATTTAGGATGACCGGCGCAGTCGGCATACCCCATGCTGGCGATGGTGTTGGAGAAGATCTCGATCTTGCCGGACGGGGTGCCGAGCGGGTTGAGCAAGGGATTCTCGCGAAAATCGGCGTGACGGATCCACTGGCGATTCGCCTCCGGAATGGGGAAGCGGATGTAGTTGTTGGACTCCCAGAACATGTTGAATGGCGGCAGCGCCACCCGCGCGCCACGGGCCTGGGCGGCCATGCCGTCATACATCTGCTTGAGCCACAGCATCTCGTCCTTGCCTTCGGTGTAGGCTTCCAGCAGGCCCAGCTTGGCGGCAATGGCGCTGAAGATGTCGAAGTCGTTGCGTGACTCGTGCTGGGGCGGTACGCACTGGTGCATGGGGAACACGTAGCGTTGGGAGTAATCGCCCCCCATCTCCAGATCGTTGCGCTCATAGCTGGTGGTGGCCGGCAGCACTATGTCTGCGTGCTTGGCGGTGGCGGTCCAGTAGGGTTCGTGAACGATCACGGTCTGCGGCTTGCGCCATGCCTTGAGCAGGTTGTTGGTGTCCTGATGGTGGTGGAAGGGGTTGCCACCCGCCACATAGACCAGCTTGATGTCCGGATAAGTCACCTGACGACCGTTGAAGTCGATGGTCTTGCCCGGGTTGGCGAGACAGTCGGCGATGCGGGCCACCGGGATCGGGGCCGGACTGTTCTTGGGCGCGTTGCCGGCCGAGATACCCGCCAGTATGCCGCCCTTGGCGGTGGGGCTGCCACCGGAAGAGTAGTGGTAGCTGAAGCCGTAACCGCCGCCCGGCAGGCCGATCTGGCCCAGCATGGCGGCCAGGGTGACCAGCATCCAGTTTGGCTGCTCGCCGTGGTGCTGTCGCTGCATGCCCCAGCCGGCCATGATCATGGTGCGCTTGGCCGCCATGTCGAGAGCCAGCTGGCGAATCACCTTGGCCTCGACGCCGCAGATGCTGCTCGCCCACTCGGCGCTCTTCGGCTGACCGTCGTCCTTGCCCAGCAGGTAGGTGAGGAACTTGTCGAAACCGCTGGTGTAGCGATCGAGGAAGGCCTGATCGTGCTTCTGCTCGGTATACAGGGTGTGGGCCACCCCCAGCATCATGGCCACGTCGGTATAGGCGTTCGGTGCAATCCACTCGGCCCCGGCCAGCTTGGCGGTCTCGTTGTAGACGGGATCGATGCTGATGATGCGGGTGCCCTTATCCTTCAGTGCCTGGAAGCCGGCCTGACCCTCGTGGTCCGGCATGTTCCAGCTGTTCTTCAGGGTCACCTGGGCGTTGACGCCCCACAGCACCACCAGTTCGGCGTGTTCGATCACGTTCGGCCAGGCGGTCTGCTGCTCATACACCTCGATGGAGCCCATGACGTGGGACATGATCACCTGGGCGGCGCCGGCGGAGTAGTCACCGGCATAACCGGTGAAGCCACCGGCCAGGTTCATCAGGCGGTGCAGCAGGGTACGGCTGTTGTGGAACATGCCGACGCTCTTCCAGCCGTAGGAACCGGCGTGGATCGCCTGCGGGCCGAAGTCGCTCTGTACCCGGCCAATCTCGCCGGCGACCAGTTCGATGGCCTTGTCCCAGCTCACCCGCACCCATTCGTCGGCGCCGCGCAGCTCGGGTCTGGCGCCAGGGCCATGCTCCAGCCAGCTCTTGCGCACCATGGGGTACTTGATGCGGTTCTTGGCATGGACCTGGTAGGGCGCCATGTCGATGAGGTCGTTTGGCGCCGGATCATCGGCTACCGGCTGGACGCGCACCATGCGACCATCTTCGACTATGGCTTCGAAGGCCCCCCAGTGGGCGCCGGTCAGTATGCCCTTCTGGGCCGGGACCAGAGTCGGGAACTGCTCCAGCGCCGTGCTGATGGCCCGGGCCAGAGCACTCTTCGGAAAGATGCCGGCGAGCAGCGGCAAGGCCGCGCAGGCGCCGAGCCCCTTGAGCAGGTTGCGGCGGGACAGATTGGTGTTCTTATCGGTAAAAAAAGTCATGACGATTTCCTCTGTGCCAGCCTTAGTGCGCCGCGCTCATGTCACTGGCATGTTTCTGGACGTATTGGGTCAACATGCGAGCCTGTTCCGGGGTCAGGGAGGTACGGGATTCCATCCCCTTGATGACGCCGATCCACTGGTTGGCATTGAAGTGATCCAGCGCCGTGAGGCCGTGGCAGCCGGTGCAGCTGTTGGACATCAGGGTGGAGGCGTATTGCCACAGCTTGCCCTGATCGCCAATGAGCTGGGTCTGATCCACCCAGGCGGTCAGTTTGACCTGATGCCAGGTTAGGTTGGTGGCGCTGTCGGTTTCGCTCTGGCCGGTGACCAGGGATTTTTTGGCGGCATCGCCGACCAGTACGCTCAGGATCCGCTTGCCGGGAGCGGCGTAGAAGACTTCGCTCACGCCGTCCTGTTGCCAGCCTTCGATCTGCACCTGGGCACGGCCATTTTCGTTGGCCAGTACTTCCACCCTGGTGGAGGGCATCAGGGTGCCTTCATCTGTCTTGGCGGCGGCATCGAGGAACAGCGGCGCCGTGGCGATGGCGTAACGGGTGGTGACGTTGGCCGGAGTCTGGGCGGCAGCCTGGGCCAGCTCGCTCGCACCGGCGGCAGCCAGCTCGCTCATGTCAGGCATGATGTGGGCGACACCGCGGTGGCAGTCGATGCAGGTCTGGCCTTCCTTGATGGCGACCGGGTGCTCGGCCCGGGCATTGGGGCGTTGGGCCAGAATGTCCATGGCGGCGTAGCTGTGGCAGCTGCGGCAGGTGGCAGAGTCATTGGCTTTGAGCTCGTCCCACACCGACTGGGCCATGCGCAGCTTGTGCGACTCGTATTTCTCAGGGGTGTCCAGGGTGCCGATCGCCTCGTGATAGATATCCTTCACGGCGCGGATCTTGGTCCACAGATAGGCGCTGGGTTCATTGGGGATGTGACAGTCTGCACACTCGGCCCGGATGCCCTTCACGTTCTGGAAGTGGACGCTGCCCTGATACTCGGCCAGCGGGGTTTGCATGGAGTGGCAGGAGACGCAAAACTCGGTAGAACTGGTTTTATGCATCACTGTCATGGTGACACCCAATGCCGCGACGCCCAGCAGGGCTCCGAGCAGCAGGAGCCAGAACCAGGTCTTTCTCAATAATTTTCCAAGCATGGCGGCATTTTCCTACGATCAAATATTACCAATATAGTAGTAGCTAGAGAGAGGCAGGGGATTGACCTCTATCATGATTTTTATTTTGCAATGTCATCTTAAATGCATTAATTATTTTGTATTTTATCATTTAATTGAATTTAATTTAATATCCATGCTTTTCTTATCCCATTCGAACTCGTTCGGGTCAGGTTTCATTACATGGCCCGCATTAGCATCTTGAAGGGTAGTCGCCCGCTTTATCCCGAGTCGCACCTCTGACCGACTGCGTGCTCGTGATCACCGAACCCGCGGATGGCCAGGCTTGGGCTTTGCAAAAGGCTCGGTATATACTGTTCGCATATACAGTGTTCAGGTGTGTTTACCATGCGACTCTTTATCGCCGAGAAGCCCAGTCTTGGCCGAGCCATTGCCGATGTGTTGCCCAAGCCCCACAAGAAGGGGGACGGTTTCATCGAAACTGCCCAGGGGGATGTGGTGACCTGGTGCATCGGCCACCTGCTGGAGCAGGCCGAGCCCGATGCCTACGACGCCGCCTTCAAGCAGTGGTGCATGGAGCAACTGCCCATCATCCCCGCCCAGTGGCAGCTGGTGGCCAAGCCCAAGACCAAGACCCAGCTAACCGTCATCAAGCGGCTGATCAAGCTGGCCGACTGCGTGGTGAATGCCGGTGACCCGGACAGGGAAGGGCAACTGCTGGTGGACGAGGTGATCGACTTTCTCGGTTACCCCAAGACCAGACCGGTGCAGCGCTGCCTTATCAGTGATCTCAACCCGCCGGCGGTGCGCCGCGCCCTCGACAAGCTCAGAGACAACAAGGAGTTCGTGCCGCTGGCGGTATCGGCACTGGCCCGCAGCCGTGCCGATTGGCTCTATGGCATCAACATGACCCGGGCTTACACTCTGCTCGGTCGCAAGGGCGGTTGCAGCGAACTGCTGTCGGTCGGTCGGGTACAGACCCCGCTGCTGGGGTTGGTGGTGCGGCGGGATCTGGAGATAGAGGCCTTCGTACCCAAGCCCTTCTATGAGGTGCTGGCCCATCTGGTAACCGAGGGCAACGAGCGCTTCAGTGCCAAGTGGCTGCCCTCCGAGGCCTGCCTGCCCTGGCAGGATGAGGAGGGGCGGGTGCTCAACCGGGCGCTGGCGGAGAAAGTGGTCAGTCGCATCAATGGCCAACCAGCATCGGTAGAAGAGGTAGAGGAACAGGCCCGCAAGCAGGCAGCACCGCTGCCCTACAACCTCTCCAGTTTGCAGATCGATGCTGCCAAGCGCTTTGGCATGGATGCCAAGCGAGTGCTGGATGTGTGTCAGGGGCTCTACGAGCGCCACAAGCTCATCACTTATCCCCGATCCGACAGCCGTCACCTGCCCAGCGATCACTTCAACCGGGCCGCCCAGGTGCGGGAGGCCATCGCTGCTACTGCGCCGGCATTCGCCAGGGCGGTGAGCGAGGCGGACGGCAAGATCCGCAGCAAGGCGTGGAATGACAGCAAGGTGGATGCCCACCACGCCATCATCCCCACCGAGAAGCGTGGCAACGAGGGCAGTCTCAGCGGCGATGAGGCCAAAATCTACGGTCTGGTGGCGCGCCAATACCTGCTGCAGTTCTACCCACCGTTCGAGTACAACGACAGCAAGGTGCTGCTGCGTATCGCGGGTGGCCTGTTCCAGGCCAAGGCGCGGCGGATCCTCAAGGCGGGCTGGAAGGCGCTGCTGGGGGTGGAAGAAGATGACGACGAAGAGAAAGCCGGTACCCTGCCCGCCCTGAAAGAGGGGGAGCAATTGCTGTGCGAGCGCGGCGAGCTGCTGGAGAAGATGACCCAGGCGCCCAAGTCGTTCACCGATGCCACCTTGCTGGCCGCCATGACCGGCATAGCCCGCTACGTGCAGGATCCCGAGATCCGCAAGACCCTGCGCGAGACCGATGGCCTGGGTACAGAGGCGACCCGGGCCGGCATCATAGACCTGCTGTTCAGGCGTCGTTTTCTGGTGCGCCAGGGCAAGAGTATCAAGGGCACGCCCACTGGACGGGCACTGATCCTGGCGCTGCCCGCCACCGCTACCACGCCGGACATGACGGCCCTGTGGGAGCAGAGCCTGGGCCAGATTGCCGAGCGGCACGCCAGCTATCAGCAATTTATGGGGCCACTGACGGAGCAGTTGAACACCTTGATCGAGGGGGCCAGGCAGGATTCCGGCGCCAGCTTCAGCGCCCTGCCCAAGGCGGCGCCGGGGGCCGGCAAGCCCCGTTTTCCCCGTCGCAAGAGCAGTGCAGGCACCACTGGCACTCCTCGCAAGAGTGCCGGCAAGCGCCCGGCCAGGAGCAAGGCGACCTGAGTCGCTGCGCCGCAATACCAGGCTGGATAAGCAAAATAGAAAAAGGGGCCCTTGGCCCCTTTTTCTATTTTGCACCTGGACTAGCCAGTATAGACGCTCTCTTCCGGATACTTGATGCGGGTTTCGCTCGGGCGAGCCAGCATGAAGGCCAGGGTCAGCGGGCCGAGACGACCACAGATCATCACCAGTACCAGGATAAGCTTTCCCGGCTCGCTCAAAGAGGCAGTAATGCCGGTAGAAAGCCCCACAGTGGCGAACGCAGAGACGGTCTCGAACATGATTTTGTCGAACGGCAGATCCTCGGTCACCATCAGCAGGAACATCGCCAGCATCAGCACCATGGTGCTGACCATGATGATGGCCAGCGAGCGGGTCACTATCTGGGGTGAGAGGGTGCGGCCAAAGGCGGTGACGTGGGGCCGCTTGCTCAGGAAGGCCCTGGTCGCCAGCAGCACCACCGCAAAGGTAGTCACCTTGATACCACCACCGGTAGAGGTGGTACCGGCCCCGATAAACATCAACATCATCATGAACAGCAGGGCGGCAGGGACCATCTGCCCGGTGTCGATGCTGTTGAAGCCCGCGGTCCGCGCACTGGCCGACTGAAAGAAGGCTGCCAGCCATTGCCCCCCAAGGGAGGCGCTGCCAAGGGTGCCCGGATTGTTGCGCTCCAGCAGCCAGAACATCAGGGTGCCCAGCAGCAGCAGGGCAGGGGTCATCACCAGCATCAGCTTGCTGTGCAGCTTCAGTTTGCGCCAGCGGCGGTTGCGTACCAGATCGACGATGACGGTAAAGCCTATGCCTCCCAGGATCAGCAAGAGCGCAATCGTCAGCGAGATCAGGGGATCATCCCGATAATCCATCAGGCTGTTGGGAAACAGTGAAAAACCGGCGTTGTTGAAGGCGGAAACTGCATGGAAGAAGCTGACATAAAGACCGCGTTCCCAGCCCATATCGGGCACCCAGCGGATGGCCATGACAGCGGTGCCGATCAGCTGGGCGATAAAGGCGAACAGCACTATGCGTCTGACCAGCCCCACTATGTTGACCGAGCCCTCCTGTCCCAGCGCCTCCTTGGCCAGCACCTGCTGGCGCAGGCCGACCCGTTTGCTGAACATGGCGATCAGCAGCAGTGTCATTGTCATCTGACCCAGACCGCCAATCTCCATCAATATCAACAGGAAGATCTGTCCCTGCAGCGTGAAGGCGGTACCTGTATCCACCACACCGAGCCCGGTCACGCTGATGGCCGAGGTGGCGGTGAACAGGGCGTTGACGAAGGTCACCTCGCCATTGTGGCTGGAGGGTTGCACCAGAAAAATGGTGCCGATCAGCAGGATGACCAGAAAGCTGCCCAGGATCAGCTTGGCTTCGCTCCAGCGGGAGTTGTCATCCCGATGCAGGGCGAAGGCGTAGCTGCTGCGCCAATTGATCACAGGGTTTCCAGCCAGTGGTCGATGGCGTGTTTGTTGCCCGCCATGATCAGTATGTCGCCCAGTTGCAGCTCCATCTTGCCGGTCAGCACGTTATGCAGCACATCGCCTCGCTTGATGGCGAGCAGCTGGAAGTCGTTCTGTTGCAGCAGATGCAAGTCACCGAGATTGCGGGCATTTTGCTGCAGACCGATAACGACTTCGGTCAGCACCATGTCGTGGCCCAGCTCCAGATAGTCGAACAACCGGTTGTCCAGCATGCTCTGGGCGACCCGTCGGCCCATATCCCACTCCGGATTGATCACCTTGTCGGCCCCGACTTTATGCAGGATTTTGGCGTGAAACTTGTCACGGGCCTTGACCCACACCTTCTTCACGCCCGCCTCTTTCAGGACGAGCGTGGTGAGAATACTGGTCTCGAGGTTGTCACCGATGGCGACAAAAACGATGTCGAAGTTGGCCAGCCCCAGCTCTGCCACGGTAGCCTCATCGGTCGCATCGGCGACGATGACATGGCTGCACAGAGTGGCTATCTGGCGGGTCTTGCTTTCGTCGATATCAATCGCCAGCACCTCGGCATCCTGCCGTTGCAGCTCTTCGCACAGGGCGCTGCCAAACAGCCCCAGTCCGATGACGGCAAATTGGTTGTTCATGAGTACTTCCTCGGGAGTCGGAACCGGATACTCTACTCCAGCAGATCGAGTCCGAAAAGAGGGCGGGATTTTTCGTCCGGCGGGAATATAAGGTAGACTGCCCGCTTGCTATTGTCGGGACACGCAGATGAAACTCACCCCCCACGCCTCCTTGTTGACGCTCAACACCCTGGCCCTCGATGCCCACTGCCTCTGGCTGGCGGAGGTAGACAATCTTGATGACCTGCCGCAGATCCTGGCCAGTCCTGAACTGGCAGAATTGCCCCGCCTGGTGTTGGGTGGTGGCAGCAATATATTGTTTTGCAATGATTTCGCTGGCCTGGTGGTACTCAACCGGCTGAAGGGTATCGCACTGCAGGATGAGGGGGATCACTGGCTGTTGCATGTGGCCGCCGGTGAGGACTGGCATCAACTGGTGTGTCATGCCCTGCAACAGGGATGGTATGGTCTGGAGAATCTGGCGCTGATCCCGGGCACAGTCGGCGCCGCGCCGGTGCAGAATATCGGTGCTTACGGGGTCGAGCTGGCTCGTTTCTGTGCCTATGTGGAGGCATTCAACTGGCAGAGCGGTCAGGTGGAGCGGATCAAGGCCGCCGATTGTCATTTCGGCTACCGTGACAGCATCTTCAAGCACGCCTGTCAGGATTCTCACTTCATTACCGCCGTCGGTCTGCGTCTGCCCAAGGCCTGGACGCCCATGCTGGGTTATGGCCCGCTGGCGGCGCTCGGTGACACGCCCACGGCGCAGGCCATCTTCGATACCGTCTGCGCCACCCGGATGGCCAAGCTGCCGGATCCCAACCTGCTCGGCAATGCGGGCAGTTTCTTCAAGAACCCCGTGGTAACGACGACGCTGGCCGACACGCTCAAGCAGCAATATCCGCAGATGCCCTGCTACCCGGCCGGGGAAGGGCAGGCCAAGCTGGCGGCTGGCTGGCTCATCGATCAGTGCGGTCTCAAGGGTTTTGCCATCGGCCGCGCAGCCGTCCACCAGGAACAGGCGTTGGTGCTGGTCAATCTGGGGGGGGCCAGCGCCATGGAGCTCATCGCTCTGGCGGCCCATGTGCGTGACAGCGTGGAGCAGAAATTCGGGGTGGTGCTGGAGCACGAAGTGCGCTTCATGGGGCTGACCGGTGAGACTTGGCTCGATGAGGTACTGGCATGACGCTTACTCCCATCAGGCAGACGCTGATCACCCTGCTCAGCGATGGCCAGTTTCACTCCGGCGAGCAGCTCGGCGAGCAGCTCGGCATCAGCCGTGCAGCAGTGGGCAAGCACATGGCAGCGCTCAAGGAGCTGGGGCTTGACCTGTTCAGTCTGACCGGCAAGGGTTATCGGCTGGCGGTGCCAATGGCGCTGTACGATCAGGCGCAGTTGCAGGCGCTGGCCCCCATGGCGCCGGTGCACTGCTTCCCGGTGATCGACTCCACCAATCAGTATCTGCTGGAGCGGGTCAACCAGCTGCAGTCCGGCGAGAGTTGTCTGGCCGAGTGCCAGACTGCCGGTCGTGGTCGCCGTGGCAAGCCCTGGGTTTCCCCCTTCGGTTGCCAGCTGATCCTGAGCATGTATTGGCGACTCGAGCAGGGCATGGCGGCGGCCATGGGCCTGAGTCTGGCGGTCGGAGTGGCCGTGGTGCAGGCGTTGGAATCCCTGGGTTATCCGGGGGTCGAGCTCAAGTGGCCGAACGATCTCTATTATCAGGGCCGCAAGCTGGCTGGCATTCTGGTGGAGATGAGCGGCAGCGCCGGCGCCAGCTGCAACCTGGTGATCGGGGTGGGCCTCAACCTGGCGATGCCAGCCCGTGAGGGGGAGCGGATCGATCAGGCCTGGTCCGAGCTTCGCCACATCCAACCGGAACTGGTGGATCGCAATCTGCTGGCCGCCCGCATGCTCGGCCACCTGCAACAGGCCATGTTGACCTTCGAGCAGCAGGGGTTGTCGCACTTTGTCGATGACTGGAACCGGCTCGATCACTTTGCCGGTCGGCCGGTGCGCCTCTTGATGGGGGAGCAGGAGATCCGGGGCATCGCCCGTGGCATCGATGATCGCGGCGCCCTGCGACTGGAGACGAGCGAGGGGATCAAGTTCTATCTGGGGGGAGAGATTTCCCTGCGACGGGGCGACTGATATCCCGGTGTGCCAGAGACACCAATGGAAGAGGGGGCCTGCAGGCCCCCTCTTCGTTCATGTACTGTGCTCACCCGCCATCACTTGCGCAGTTTGATCTGCTCGATGGCATGCTCATGACCTTTGGTCAGGATCAGATTGGCCCGCTCCCGGGTCGGCAGGATGTTTTCCTGCAAATTGAGATAGTTGATATCTTGCCATATGGTGTTGGCGATCTTGCTGGCTTCACTCTCCGCCAACTTGGCGTAGTGGTGGAAGTAGGAGTCCGGATCCGAGAAGGCACCGCTGCGAAACTTGAGGAAGCGCTCGACATACCAGGTGCGCAGCAATTCGGTTTCGGCATCCACATAGATGGAGAAATCGACAAAATCTGACACGAATACTCTATGGGGTTCCTGTGGATAGTCCATGCCGCTTTGCAGCACATTTAGCCCTTCCAGGATCAGGATATCCGGCTGTTCCACCACCTTCTTCTCATCCGGAATGATGTCGTAGATGAGGTGGGAGTAGACTGGCGCCTCTACCTTCTCATGGCCGGCGCGGATATTGGCGACAAACTCCACCAGATGGCGGATGTCGTAGGACTCCGGAAAGCCCTTGCGGCGCATCAGGCCACGCTCTTCCAGCACCTTGTTGGGATAAAGGAAGCCATCCGTGGTGACCAGCTCTACCCGAGGATGCTCCGGCCAGCGCTCCAGCAGCGCCTGCATGATACGGGCCGTGGTGCTCTTTCCCCCCGCCACGCTACCGGCGATGCTGATGATGTAAGTGCCCTTGCCGCGGGACTGGCCGAGGAACTGTTCCAGCACCCGGCTGCGGCGCTGCTTGGCCTTGACGTAGAGATTGAGCAGGCGAGAGAGGGGCAGGTAGATCTCTTCCACCTCCTGCAATGACACCTTTTCATTGATACCGCGCAGGGTCTGCAGATCGTGTTCGGTCAGGGTCAGGGGGACCGCATCGCGCAATAACGCCCATTGTTCGCGGGTGAATTGCAAATAGGGGTTATGCTCTGTCGTCATGGTGTCATCACTGTTTCTTGGGCAGGGCGACCATACACCAAGGGGTGGGGAGCGACAAGCTATGCTGCGGATCCGAGCAGGGAGTGAGTCCTTTTTTGCATACTTCCCGGCAATAATGCACATTTTGCAAGGCGCAATGGTTGCATCCCCAAAATCCTTACAATAAAATGCGCGACGCTTGGATGTCTGTCGTCTATTTGCCCGGCAAAAGCGATAAAACAACGGGTGCAAGCAGAATTACCGTTGTGGCATTTATGCACCGGAGGGGTTCCCGAGCGGCCAAAGGGATCAGACTGTAAATCTGACGGCTCTGCCTTCGAAGGTTCGAATCCTTCTCCCTCCACCATATTTCTCTGCGGTTTGAGTTCTTTGGGTTAGAGAAATGCGGGCATCGTATAATGGCTATTACCTCAGCCTTCCAAGCTGATGATGCGGGTTCGATTCCCGCTGCCCGCTCCAAGATGCTGATATGGCTCAGGCGATACCAAGAGCTACACCCTCGGGTGAAGTCGGCCGTCGAATCTGCCTGTCAGCACCAGCCTCTCTTCCCCACCAGATTCAAATCCATCATATAAACTGTTCTGTGGTTAGCTTGCCACCGCGTACTCAGCGTTAGTTTAGAGGGACGATCATGTCTAAAGAAAAATTTGAGCGTAACAAACCGCACGTTAACGTGGGTACCATCGGCCACGTTGACCACGGTAAAACCACCCTGACTGCAGCCATCACCAACGTGCTGGCCAAGCACTTCGGTGGTAAAGCTTTCGCCTTCGACCAGATCGACAAGGCACCGGAAGAGCGTGAGCGTGGTATCACCATCAACACCTCCCACGTAGAATACGATACCGCTACCCGCCACTACGCGCACGTAGATTGTCCGGGTCACGCCGACTACGTTAAAAACATGATCACCGGTGCTGCCCAGATGGACGGCGCGATCCTGGTAGTAGCCGCGACCGACGGCCCGATGCCGCAAACTCGTGAGCACATCTTGCTGGGTCGCCAGGTTGGTATCCCGTACATGATCGTGTTCATGAACAAGTGCGACATGGTAGATGACGAAGAGCTGCTCGAACTGGTCGAGATGGAAGTTCGTGAACTGCTGACCGAGTATGACTTCCCGGGTGATGACCTGCCGGTAGTTCGTGGTTCCGCGCTGAAAGCGCTGGAAGGCGACGCGGCATGGGAAGAGAAAATCATCGAGCTGGCTGGCCACCTGGATACCTATATCCCGGAGCCGGAGCGCGCAATTGACCTGCCGTTCCTGATGCCTATCGAAGACGTATTCTCCATCGCTGGCCGTGGTACCGTAGTAACCGGTCGTGTAGAGCGCGGTATTGTTAAAGTCGGTGAGACCGTAGAAATCGTGGGTATCAAAGATACCGTTTCTACCACCTGTACCGGTGTTGAAATGTTCCGCAAGCTGCTGGACGAAGGTCGTGCAGGCGAGAACATCGGCGCGCTGCTGCGTGGCGTCAAGCGTGAAGACGTAGAGCGCGGTCAGGTACTGGCCAAGCCGGGCTCCATCAAGCCGCACACCAAGTTTGAATCTGAAGTGTACGTACTGTCCAAAGAAGAAGGTGGTCGTCATACCCCGTTCTTCAAAGGCTACCGTCCGCAGTTCTACTTCCGTACAACCGACGTGACCGGTACCATCGAACTGCCGGAAGGCGTAGAGATGGTAATGCCAGGCGACAACATCAAAATGGTTGTTACCCTGATTGCACCGATCGCAATGGACGACGGCCTGCGTTTCGCTATCCGTGAAGGTGGTCGTACTGTAGGTGCCGGTGTTGTAGCCAGCGTGATTGCTTAATCTTTGGCTTACATAAATAAAGCAAAGCCCCTATAATAGGGGCTTTCTTATGTAGGGGCGTAGTTCGAATTGGTAGAACAGCGGTCTCCAAAACCGATGGTTGCGGGTTCGAGTCCTGCCGCCCCTGCCATATACCTCGTCTCGTACGGGGCTTTTGTGTCTTTGGTTACGTCAGATACAGGTGGGTTGTATGAGTGTTAGTTCTGAGAGCCAGGGCGGAAGCAAGGATACCCTGCTTTGGGGCCTGGTTTTCATCATCCTGGCGGCCGCTGTAGTGGGTAATTACCTGCTCAACGATGTTGTCGCTGCCGTCCGCGCCCTGGGTGTGGTCGTTGTCATTGCTGCTGCTGGTGCAGTAGCCCTGCAAACCACCAAGGGAAAGGCGACACTGGCATTTGCCCGTGAGTCTCGCCTGGAAGTCCGCAAGGTCGTATGGCCGACCCGTCAGGAAGCCATTCAGACAACCCTGATTGTGCTGGCGGTGACTGCCGTGATGGGGCTGTTGCTGTTCATGCTGGACGGTGCCTTGGTCTGGTTGGTCAACTTGATTACCGGAGTGTAAGGATAAGCCATGACTGAACAACGTGAACAACGTATGAGATGGTATGTCGTGCAGGCATTCTCCGGCTATGAAGGTCGGGTAGCTAAATCCCTGCGCGAACATATCAAGATGCATGGCATGGAAGACATGTTCGGTGAAGTACTGGTCCCGACTGAAGAAGTGGTCGAGATGCGTGCTGGCCAGAAGCGCAAGAGTGAGCGCAAATTTTTCCCGGGCTACGTGCTGGTTCAGATGCTCATGGATGAAACCACATGGCACTTGGTGCGTAACGTACCGCGTGTGATGGGCTTCATTGGTGGCACCTCTGATCGCCCGGCTCCTATCTCTGATAAGGAAGCCGATGCGATCCTGAACCGCCTGCAAGATGCCCACGACAAGCCGCGTCCGAAAACCCTGTTTGAACCGGGTGAAATGGTGCGGGTTGCCGATGGTCCGTTCGCCGACTTCAACGGTACCGTTGAAGAGGTGGACTACGAGAAGAGCCGCGTGAAGGTCTCTGTTTTGATCTTCGGTCGCTCAACGCCGGTAGAACTGGATTTTGGTCAGGTCGAAAAGGGCTGATTAAACTCTGTACGTTAACGGTTGTCAGGGGCAGCGAATGTCACTATAATTCGCTGCCCCTTTATTAGTTGGGGAGCCGTTTGCAGGAGCATGTCTCCGAGGCGCTAGAACCCATTTCTGAGGTATTTTTCTAATGGCTAAGAAAGTCACAGCTTATATCAAGCTGCAAGTTAAGGCTGGCAGTGCTAACCCCAGCCCTCCCGTTGGTCCTGCTCTGGGTCAGCACGGTGTTAACATCATGGAATTCTGTAAGGCGTTCAACGCTCGTACAGAGAAGCTGGAAAAAGGCTCACCGACTCCGGTCGTGATCACCGTTTACAGCGACCGTTCCTTCACCTTCGAAACCAAGACTCCGCCTGCTGCCTTCCTGTTGAAGAAAGCTGCCGGTATCCAGTCTGGTTCAGCCAAGCCGAACAAAGACAAGGTTGGTAAGGTGACTGTTGCCCAGCTGCAAGAAATCGCCAAGACCAAAGAGCCGGATATGACCGGTGCCGATCTGGATGCAAAAGTACGTTGCATCGCAGGCTCCGCTCGTTCCATGGGCCTGGTAGTGGAGGATTAAGACAATGGCAAAACTTTCCAAGCGTATGCGCGTTATTCGCGAAAAAGTTGACGGTACCAAAGAGTACTCCATCAACGAAGCCATTGCCCTGCTGAAAGAACTGGCTACCGCCAAGTTCGTTGAAAGCGTTGACGTTGCTGTCAACCTGGGTATCGATGCTCGTAAATCTGACCAAAACGTTCGTGGTGCTACTGTACTGCCGCACGGTACCGGTCGTGATGTACGTGTTGCCGTATTCACCCAGGGTGCCAACGCCGAAGCTGCCAAAGCTGCCGGTGCTGAACTGGTTGGTATGGATGACCTGGCCGATCTGGTCAAGAAAGGCGAGATGAACTTCGACGTCGTGATCGCATCCCCGGATGCCATGCGTGTTGTTGGTCAACTGGGTCAAATCCTGGGCCCGCGTGGCCTGATGCCGAACCCGAAAGTCGGTACTGTAACCCCGAACGTTGCTGAAGCTGTGAAGAATGCCAAAGCCGGTCAGGTTCGTTACCGTAATGACAAGAATGGTATCATCCATACCACTCTGGGTAAGGTTTCTTTCGACGAAGTTCAGCTGAAAGAAAACTTGGAATCACTGCTGGTTGCCCTGAAAAAGGCCAAGCCGTCTTCCGCCAAAGGTATCTTCATCAAGAAAGTCAGCATCTCCACCACCATGGGTGCCGGTGTTGCCGTAGACCAAGCTTCTCTGGAAGCTCAGGGCTAATTGATGGATTTTACAAGGCGCAAAATTTAATCTATAATTTTGCGCCTTGATTGGTTGGGGGCTTCGACCTCCGTCCAAGACCGCAGGAGGCTGCAAAGCCTTAATCCTTCCTGCGTAGACGGTGCCGGAAACCCAGCGAGAAAGATTCTTTCTCTTCTGGAATCCTGCTACCGCATCGTTCCCCTCTGTTGTGAAGGTAGGGGGGATGTGTCAGTACTGAGTCATGAGACTCAGATTCAATCCAGGAGTTAAGCCAATGGCATTGGGACTCGAAGACAAAAAGGCAATTGTTGCTGAAGTCAACGAAGCTGCCAAAGGCGCCCTGTCCGCAGTTGTAGCCGATTCTCGCGGCGTCACTGTAGACAAGATGACCGTCCTGCGTAAAACCGCTCGTGAAGCCGGTGTGTACATGCGCGTTGTGCGTAACACCCTGCTGCGTCGTGCGGTTGAAGGTACCGAATTCGCGTGCCTGAACGACGTATTGACTGGTCCTACCTTGATTGCTTTCTCCAACGAACACCCGGGCGCTGCTGCTCGTCTGTTCAAAGAGTTTGCCAAAGCGAACCAAAAGTTCGAAATCAAGGCCGGCGCTTTTAACGGTGAGTTTATCGCCGCAGCACAAATTGATCGTCTGGCCACGCTGCCGACTTACGACGAAGCAATTGCGAAGTTGATGGCGACTATGAAAGAAGCCTCTGCTGGCAAGCTGGTTCGTACCATCGCTGCTGTGCGTGATCAGAAACAAGCTGCTGCTTGATTCTCGCCTATTTAGGCTGTTTGAGTTTATTCAACATCAGGAATTTTTGTCATGTCTATCACTAAAGACCAAATCATCGAAGCCGTTGCTTCCATGTCCGTAATGGAAGTTGTTGAGCTGATCGAAGCTATGGAAGAGAAGTTCGGTGTTTCTGCCGCTGTTGCTGTTGCTGCCGGTCCGGCTGCAGAAGCAGTAGAAGAGAAAACCGAGTTCGACGTAGTTCTGACTGCTGCTGGCGCCAACAAAGTTGCCGTCATCAAGGCCGTTCGTGCCGCTACCGGTCTGGGCCTGAAAGAAGCCAAGGACCTGGTAGAAGCCGCTCCTGCCAACCTGAAAGAAGCCATCTCCAAAGATGAAGCTGAAACTCTGAAGAAGCAGCTTGAAGAAGCTGGTGCTTCTGTTGAGATCAAATAATCTGCATTTATGTAGATTAGCCTGATAAAACAGGCTAGGGCTGGTGAATATTTGTTCACCAGCCTTTTTGCGCTGTAGACTGAGAGCATTTCACACCGTTTACGACTCTCGGTGCACCAGCAATCCGGACCGTATCATCGTCCGGGCCAACACAAAACGGTGTTGAGACAGAGCTGTCCCGCGGGACAGAGTGGGTCACTTATCAGCGAGCTGAGGAACCCTATGGTTTACTCTTATACCGAAAAAAAACGCATTCGTAAGGACTTCGGTAAGCGAGACCAGGTACTGGACACGCCTTATCTGTTGTCCATTCAGCTGGACTCCTTCAAGCAGTTCATCGAGGCTGACCCGGAAGGTGAATATGGCCTAGAGGCCGCTTTCCGTAGCGTTTTCCCGATCACCAGTTACTCCGGTAGTGCTGAGCTTCAGTATGTCAGCTATCGCCTGGGTGAGCCGGTATTTGACGTAAAAGAATGCCAGATCCGTGGAGTGACCTACTCCGCGCCGCTGCGTGTCAAGCTTCGTATGGTTCTATACGATCGTGAAGCAGCTGCCGGCACCGTCAAAGACATCAAGGAACAAGAAGTATACATGGGCGAAATTCCGCTCATGACCGAGAACGGCACCTTTGTTATCAATGGTACCGAGCGGGTAATCGTCTCCCAGCTGCATCGTAGCCCGGGCGTCTTCTTCGACCACGATAAAGGCAAAACTCATTCATCCGGTAAGGTGCTGTATAACGCCCGCGTTATCCCCTACCGTGGTTCCTGGCTGGACTTCGAGTTCGATGCAAAAGACAACCTGTTTGTCCGTATCGACCGTCGTCGTAAATTGCCGGCTTCCATTATTCTGCGCGCCCTGGACTTCAGTTCCGAAGAAATCCTGGCCAACTTCTTCGAGACCATAGGTTTTGAAGTAAAAGATGGCAAGTTGATGATGGATCTGGTGCCGGAGCGCCTGCGTGGTGAAACTGCGACCTTTGACATCGTGGCCAATGGCGCCGTGGTGGTTGAGACCGGTCGTCGTGTGACTGCGCGTCACATCCGTCAGTTGGAGAAAGATGCCGTTACCCAGATTGAGGTACCGGTTGAGTATGTTGTTGGCAAAGTTGCTGCCAAGAACTACACGCATCCGCAAACTGGCGAAATGGTTGTGACTGCCAACCAGGCATTGAGCCTGGAAGCGGTTGCCAACCTGTCCCAAGCCGGCTTCAAGCACTTCGAGGTTCTGTTCACCAACGAACTGGATCACGGTGCCTACATGTCCGAGACCCTGCGTATCGACTCCAGCTCCAGCCGTTTGGAAGCCCTGGTCGAAATTTATCGCATGATGCGTCCGGGCGAGCCGCCCACCCGTGAAGCAGCAGAACAGCTGTTCGAGAACCTGTTCTTCTCTTCCGAGCGTTACGACCTGTCTACCGTAGGTCGGATGAAGTTCAACCGTCGTCTGTCCCGTGAAGATGAGACCGGCGCTGGCACTCTGACCAAAGACGACATCGTCGAAGTCATGAAGCGCCTGATCGACATCCGTAACGGCAATGACGAAGTGGACGATATCGACCACTTGGGTAACCGTCGTATCCGTTCTGTCGGTGAAATGGCTGAAAACCAGTTCCGTGTCGGTCTGGTGCGTGTCGAGCGTGCGGTCAAGGAGCGTCTCTCCCTGGGCGACCTGGACACTCTGATGCCGCAGGATCTGATCAACGCCAAGCCGATCTCCGCCGCAGTCAAAGAGTTCTTTGGTTCCAGCCAGCTGTCTCAGTTCATGGACCAAAACAACCCGCTGTCCGAAGTCACCCACAAGCGCCGTATCTCTGCGCTGGGCCCGGGCGGTTTGACCCGTGAGCGTGCCGGTTTTGAAGTTCGAGATGTGCACCCGACTCACTACGGTCGTCTGTGCCCTATCGAGACTCCTGAAGGTCCGAACATCGGTCTGATCAACTCTCTGTCCGTGTACTCTCGTACCAACGAGTATGGTTTCCTCGAGACACCGTACCGTAAAGTCATTGACGGTGTGATCACCGACGAAGTGGACTATCTGTCTGCTATTGAAGAAGGCAAGTACGTGATCGCACAGGCTAACGCCGCGACCACCGAAGATGGCCGTCTGAAAGATGAATTGATCCCGTGCCGCCACAAAGGTGAATCCACCTTTATGAACGCCGACCAGATCCAGTATATGGATGTGAGCCCGCAGCAGATCGTATCTGTGGCAGCCGCTCTGATCCCCTTCCTGGAACACGATGATGCTAACCGAGCCCTGATGGGTTCGAACATGCAACGTCAGGCCGTACCGACTCTGCGTGCTGACAAGCCGCTGGTAGGTACCGGTATGGAACGCGCCGTGGCCGTTGACTCCGGTGTAACCGTAGTGGCCAAGCGTGGCGGCATGATCGACTATGTCGATGCCTCCCGTATCGTTATCAAGGTCAACGAAGATGAGTTGCTGCCAGGCGAAGCCGGCATCGACATCTACAGCCTGACCAAGTACACCCGTTCCAACCAGAACACCTGTATCAACCAGCGTCCTTGCGTGATGTTGGGTGAGCCGGTCATGGCCGGTGACGTGGTTGCTGACGGCCCGTCTACCGATCTGGGCGAACTGGCGCTGGGCCAAAACCTGCGCGTCGCGTTCATGCCATGGAATGGTTACAACTTTGAAGACTCGATTCTGGTGAATGAGCGTGTTGTTCAGGAAGATCGCCTGACCACCATCCATATCCAGGAACTGGCCTGTATCTCCCGTGACACCAAGCTGGGTCCGGAAGAGATCACTGCCGACATCCCGAACGTGGGTGAAGCCGCACTGTCCAAGCTGGACGAGTCCGGTATCGTCTACGTGGGTGCCGAAGTGAAGGGCGGCGACATTCTGGTTGGCAAGGTAACACCGAAAGGTGAAACCCAGCTGACGCCGGAAGAGAAGCTGCTGCGCGCCATCTTCGGTGAGAAGGCCTCCGATGTGAAGGACTCCTCCCTGCGTGTGCCGAATGGCGTGTACGGTACCGTGGTTGACGTGCAAGTCTTTACCCGCGATGGCGTGGAAAAAGACAAGCGCGCCAAAGAAATCGAAGAGATGCAGCTGAAGGAAGCGAAGAAGGACTTGACCGAAGAGTTCAAGATCCTGGAAGACGGCATTTTCGGCCGCTCCCGCAACCTGCTGCTGGCCGCCGGTTACAGCGAAGATCGTCTGAACAAGCTGGATCGTACCAAGTGGTTTGAATTGGCCATCGAAGATGAAGCCAAGCAGATCGAGCTGGAACAGATCGCCGAACAGCACATCGAGCTGAAAGCCGACTTCGACAAGAAGTTCGAGAACAAGCGTCGCAAGATTATCCAGGGTGATGATCTGGCGCCGGGCGTACTGAAAATCGTCAAGGTTTACCTGGCAGTCAAGCGTCGCATCCAACCGGGTGACAAGATGGCGGGCCGTCACGGTAACAAGGGTGTTATCTCCAAGATCTGCCCGGTCGAGGATATGCCTCATGACGAATACGGCCGTCCGGTCGACATCGTACTGAACCCCTTGGGCGTACCGTCCCGTATGAACATCGGTCAGATCCTCGAAGTACACCTGGGCCTTGCTGCCAAGGGTATCGGCGAGAAGATCGACCGCATGATCAAGGAGCAGCGCGCGTTGCACGAGATGCGTGACTTCCTGCAACAGGTCTATGACCTGGGCGAGAAGGACACCAAGCAAGTGGACATCGCCGAGCTGTCTGACGACGACGTACGTACCCTGGTGGGTAACCTGCGCAAGGGTCTGCCGGTCGCTACACCTGTCTTTGATGGTGCCAAAGAGCACGAAATCAAAGCCTTGCTGAAGCTGGCCGATCTGCCGGAATCCGGTCAGATCTCCCTGTTCGACGGTCGTACCGGCAACGTCTTCGAGCGTAAGGTCACCGTGGGTTACATGTACATGCTGAAGCTGAACCACTTGGTCGATGACAAGATGCATGCGCGTTCTACCGGTTCTTACAGCCTGGTTACCCAGCAACCGCTGGGTGGTAAGGCGCAGTTCGGTGGTCAGCGTTTCGGTGAGATGGAAGTGTGGGCCCTGGAGGCTTACGGTGCGGCATATACCCTGCAGGAAATGCTGACCGTCAAGTCTGACGATGTGAATGGCCGTACCAAGATGTACAAAAACATCGTGGATGGCGACCACCGTATGGAGCCGGGCATGCCCGAATCCTTCAACGTACTGTTGAAGGAAATCCGCTCTCTGGGTATCAACATCGAGCTGGACGAAGAGTAAGAGCTCGCTCTTATTGTTCGAGAATTGACGTGGGCGCCCCGCTGCTTTGGCAGTAGGGGCGCCGAGGTTAGACTCCTGACAGGGGAAACACGTGAAAGACTTACTCAAGTTTTTGAAGGCTCAGACCAAGACCGAAGAGTTTGACAGTATTAAGATCGGTCTGGCCTCTCCTGACATGATCCGCTCCTGGTCATTCGGTGAGGTCAAAAAGCCTGAGACCATCAACTACCGGACTTTCAAGCCGGAACGTGATGGTCTGTTCTGTGCCCGTATCTTCGGACCGGTGAAGGACTACGAGTGTCTGTGCGGCAAGTACAAGCGCCTGAAACACCGTGGTGTGATCTGCGAGAAGTGTGGCGTAGAAGTGACCCAGACCAAGGTCCGTCGCGAGCGTATGGGCCATATCGAGCTGGCCAGCCCGACTGCCCACATCTGGTTCCTGAAGTCCCTGCCGTCCCGTATCGGTCTGCTGCTGGACATGACCCTGCGTGACATCGAGCGCGTGCTCTATTTCGAATCCTATGTAGTGATCGAACCCGGCATGACCAACCTCGAGCGCAGCCAGATGCTCTCCGAAGAGAACTATCTGGACGCACTGGAAGAGTGGGGCGACGAATTTGACGCCAAGATGGGTGCCGAAGCAATCCTGGCATTGCTGCGTGCCATCGATCTGGAAGGTGAAGTCAAGACCATGCGTGAGGAGCTGGATCAGACCAACTCCGAAACCAAGCGCAAGAAGACCACCAAGCGTCTGAAGCTGATGGAAGCCTTCCTGCAGTCCGGCAACAAGCCGGAGTGGATGATCATGACAGTGCTGCCTGTGTTGCCGCCGGACCTGCGTCCGCTGGTACCGCTGGACGGCGGCCGTTTCGCGACTTCCGATCTGAACGATCTGTATCGTCGCGTGATCAACCGTAACAACCGCTTGAAGCGTCTGCTGGACCTGGCTGCACCGGACATCATAGTGCGCAACGAAAAGCGCATGCTGCAAGAGTCCGTGGATGCCCTGCTGGACAACGGCCGTCGTGGTCGTGCCATCACAGGTTCCAACAAGCGTCCGCTGAAATCCTTGGCCGATATGATCAAGGGTAAGCAAGGTCGTTTCCGTCAAAACCTGCTGGGCAAGCGCGTCGACTACTCCGGTCGTTCCGTTATCACCGTAGGTCCGACCCTGCGTCTGCATCAGTGCGGTCTGCCGAAGAAGATGGCGCTGGAACTGTTCAAGCCGTTCATCTATGGCAAGCTGGAATCCCGCGGTCTGGCGACTACCATCAAGGCCGCCAAGAAGATGGTGGAGCGTGAAGAAGCTGTCGTTTGGGATATCCTGGACGAAGTGATCCGCGAACACCCGGTTCTGCTGAACCGTGCACCGACCCTGCACCGTCTGGGTATCCAGGCGTTTGAACCGACCCTGATCGAAGGCAAGGCTATCCAGCTGCACCCACTCGTTTGTGCCGCCTATAACGCGGACTTCGATGGTGACCAGATGGCGGTCCACGTACCGCTGACCCTGGAAGCCCAGCTGGAAGCGCGTGCGCTGATGATGTCTACCAACAACATCCTGTCGCCTGCCTCCGGTGAGCCGATCATTGTTCCTTCCCAGGACGTGGTCTTGGGTCTGTACTACATGACCCGTGCCCGTATCAACGCCAAGGGCGAAGGTATGGTGCTGGCCGGCCCGAAAGAGGCCGAGAAGGTATATCGCGCCGGTCTGGCTGATCTGCATGCTCGCGTCAAAGTACGTATCACCGAATATCTCCGTCAGGCAGATGATTCGCTGGTAGAGCGTACCGAGCTGAAGAACACCACTGTTGGTCGTGCGATCCTGAGCCTGATCCTGCCGAAAGGCATGGAATATGCCCTGATCGATGAGCCCAAGGTGCTGACTGCTGCAGAGCAGGCCGATCTGGATGCCAATCCGCAGAACTGGATCAAGAGTGTTTCCAACAAGGCGTTGGGTAAAAAGCTCATCTCCCGTCTGCTGAACACCTGCTACCGCAAGCAGGGTCTGAAGGACACCGTTATCTTCGCTGACCAGCTGATGTATACCGGTTTCCATTATGCGGCCCTGTCCGGTGCGTCCGTTGGTATCGATGACATGGTCATCCCGGATGCCAAGAAAGACATCATCGCCGCTGCCGAAGCCGAAGTTGCCGAGATCCAGGACCAGTTCCTGTCCGGTCTGGTGACCGCGGGCGAACGCTACAACAAGGTTATCGATATCTGGGCCAGCGCCAACGAGCGCGTCTCCAAGGCCATGATGGAGAACTTGTCCAAAGAGCGTGATGTCAACTCTCTGGGTGAAGAAGAAGAGCAAGCGTCGTTCAACAGCATCTTTATGATGGCCGACTCTGGTGCGCGGGGTTCCGCAGCCCAGATCCGTCAGCTGGCTGGTATGCGTGGCCTGATGGCCAAGCCGGATGGCTCCATCATCGAGACCCCTATCGTGGCTAACTTCCGCGAAGGTCTGAACGTACTGCAGTACTTTATCTCCACTCACGGTGCCCGTAAGGGTCTGGCGGATACCGCACTGAAGACGGCTAACTCCGGTTACCTGACTCGTCGTCTGGTTGACGTGGCACAAGACATGGTGATCACCGAGGACGATTGCGGCACTGTTGAAGGTCTGTGGATGACTCCGCTGATCGAAGGTGGTGACGTGGTCGAGCCGCTGCGTGAGCGCGTGCTGGGCCGTGTGGTTGCCGATGACGTGATCAAGCCGGGTACTGAAGACGAAATTCTGGTAGCGCGCAACACCCTGCTCGACGAGCAGCTGTGTGACCTGCTGGAACGCAACTCCGTTGACCGTGTGAAGGTACGTTCTGCCATCACCTGTGAGACTGACTTCGGTAACTGTGCTCACTGCTACGGCCGTGATCTGGCCCGTGGTCACCTGGTTAACAAGGGTGAGGCTGTCGGTGTTATCGCCGCCCAGTCCATCGGTGAACCGGGTACCCAGCTGACCATGCGTACTTTCCACATCGGTGGTGCCGCATCCCGAGCTGCTGCCGAGAGCAGCATCCAGGTCAAGAACACAGGTAGCATCAAGCTGCAGAACGCCAAGTTCGTTCACAACAGCGATGACAAACTGGTTATCACTTCCCGTTCTACCGAACTGACCATCATGGATGACATGGGCCGTACCAAGGAAAGCCACAAGCTGCCTTACGGTTCCGTGCTGGAAGTGAAAGATGGCCAGGCCGTGAGCGCCGGTGACACAGTTGCCAACTGGGATCCGCATACCCACCCGATCATCACTGAAGTGGCGGGTCGCCTCCAGTTCGAGCACATGATCGATGGCGTGACCATCACTCGTCAGACCGACGAGCTGACCGGTCTCTCCTCTATCGTCGTGCTGGATGTCAACGAACGTCCGAGCGCCGGTAAAGAGATGCGTCCGACCGTGAAGCTGGTCGACCAGAACGGCAAGGATGTCATGATCCCGGGTACCGACGTTGCCGCCCAGTACTTCCTGCCGGGCAAGGCGATCGTGAACCTGGAAGATGGTGCCAACGTGGGCGTGGGTGACGCGGTCGCGCGTATCCCGCAAGAGTCCAGTGGTACCAAGGACATCACCGGTGGTCTGCCGCGCGTTGCGGATCTGTTCGAAGCACGTCAACCGAAAGAACCGGCTATCCTGGCCGAGATCTCCGGTACCATCTCCTTCGGGAAAGAGACCAAGGGCAAACGCCGTCTGGTCATCACCCCGACTGATGGTGGCGACGTCTACGAGGAGATGATTCCGAAGTGGCGTAACCTGAACGTGTTCGAAGGTGAAAAAGTTGAGAAGGGTGAAGTGCTGGCAGACGGTCCTGAATCTGCTCACGACATCCTGCGTCTGCGCGGTATCAGCCCGGTCGCCAACTACATCGCCAACGAAGTGCAGGACGTTTACCGTCTGCAAGGCGTTAAGATCAACGACAAGCACATCGAAGTCATCGTTCGTCAGATGCTGCGTAAGTGCGAGATCCTGAGCGCTGGCGACACTGACCTTATCGAAGGCGAGCAGGTTGAAGTGGCTCGCGTGAAGATTGCCAACCGTAAGCTGGTTGCCGAGGGTAAGACTCCGGCCACCTTCCGTCATATCCTGATGGGTATTACCAAGGCATCCCTGAGCACAGAGTCCTTCATCTCCGCGGCTTCCTTCCAGGAAACCACTCGTGTTCTGACCGAAGCGGCCGTTGGCGGCAAGCGTGATGAACTGCGTGGCCTGAAAGAGAACGTGATCGTGGGTCGTCTGATCCCGGCTGGTACCGGCTTTGCCTACCACCATGCCCGGATCAACCAGCGTGCCGCCGCAGCCCGTGCTGTCGGTGTGCCGCAGGTGACTGCCGACGAAGCTCAGCAAAATCTGGCGGATCTGCTCAACGCATCCGGCAGTTTTGACGAAGAGTAATCTTCTGCTGCAGTGATCGAAAAGGGCTCCTTCAAGGGGCCCTTTTTATTGGCTGTTTTCTCGTCAAAGCCAGTCGCCACGCGGATATTCGGATGATCCAGAGCAAGGTTGGAGAGTAAAAAATCAAAAAAAGTTGACTTTGCCCCCCCGCAATTGAAAACTCGGGAAAGTTGAATGGTTATTACAGAGGTAGAACATGACTGTCGGTATCGAGGAAGTGATGCTTCCCGAAGAGCAACTGATCGGTCGCACTTTTACAGACGAAGACAGGGAATTGTTGCGCTCCTATGGAGGGCTTATCGAAGGCTTGGCCGAATTGTTCGGCAAGCACTGTGAAGTGGTTCTTCACTCCCTGGAAAATCTGCACGAGTCCGTGATCAAGATTGCCAACGGGTTCAATACGGGACGGAACGAGGGGGCCCCCATTACCGATCTCGCGCTGCGTATGCTCAAGGACATAGAGAATACCGGCCAGGATTACACCCAGAGTTATTTTGCCCGCAGCCGTACCGGTGCCCTGATGAAGTCGAGTACCATCGCTATCAGGAACAGTGACAAGCAGGTGATCGGTCTTATCTGCATCAACTTGCACATCAATGCGCCTTTTCACGAGTTTGTCGCCGAGTTTTTTCCGACGCCGCAACAAGTTGAGCGCCAGTCACCGGAGACGTTTGCCAACAGTGTGGAAGAGCTGGTCGCCCAGACGGTGGATAACACCATCGATGAGATCAACCGTGATCCGACCGTTGCCAACAATGCTAAAAACAGGTTTATCGTGACCCAGCTGTTCGAGAAGGGCATATTTGATATCAAGGACTCGATCAATCTGGTCGCCGACAAACTGAATATTTCCAAACATACCGTTTATCTGTACATCCGACAGCGCAAGCAGGGTGAAGACGAGAACGAGTAAGCGCCATAGAAGGGGATAGACAAGAATGGCTAAAGAAGTTATTGCAACCGACAAGGCGCCAGCCGCAATTGGTCCGTATGTTCAGGCTACCAAACTGGGCGAGCTGGTCTTCACCTCCGGGCAGATCCCGCTTGATCCTGCCACCATGGAGATCGTGGCTGGCGGCGTCGAAGCGCAGGCCGAGCAGGTGATGAAGAACCTGGTTGCAGTATTGAAGGCGGCGGGTGCCGACACCAGCAAGGTGCTGAAGACCACCTGTTTCCTCAGCGACATGAACAACTTCGTTGCCTTTAACCAGGTTTATGCACGCTACTTTGGTGACTCGGCGCCGGCCCGCTCCTGTGTGGAAGTGGCCCGTCTGCCCAAAGATGTACTGGTTGAAGTCGAAGCCATCGCTTACGTCTGATCCACGGCTGAATGAAGAGCCCCTCCCTAGAGGGGCTTTTTTGTCTTTGGCGTAGAATGGACAGAGACCTGCACAGGAGTCCGGATATGAGTCTGAGTTTCGCCCTGTTGGTGACGGGGCCTGCCTATGGCACCCAGTCGGCCAGCACCGCCTACCGTTTTGCCTTGAGTCTCGTCGAACAAGGGCACCGGCTATCACACCTGTTCTTCTATCAAGATGGGGTCTGCAATGGCAACGAACTGCACGCTCCCGCCTCCGATGAGAGCAACCTGGTGGCGCTGTGGCGTGAGTTGGCCATAGGGCAGGGGATACGTATCGATGTGTGCGTTGCCGCCGCCATGCGGCGTGGTGTGCTCGATGAGACTGAGGCGAAGGGGGCAGGCAAGGTGCAGTTCAACCTGCAAGCACCATTTTGCCTGAGTGGGCTGGGTCAGCTGGCCGAAGCCAGCCTGACCGCCGATCGCTTTGTCCAGTTCTAGGAGGGTGAGATGAACAAGATAGCTTTCATCTGTCGGCGTGGTCCCCATGGTACCGCGGCCGGACGGGAAGGACTGGATGCCTTGCTGGCGACCTCGGCGCTGACCGAGTCGCTCGCCATGTTCCTCATCGGTGACGGTGTCTTGCAACTGGTCAGGGAGCAGCAGCCTCAAGCCATCTTGCAGCGCCACTATGCACCGACCTTCAAGCTGCTGGAGCTGTATGACATCGAGGAAGTCTATGTGTGTGCCGACTCGCTTGCCGAACGAGGTCTGACGATGGATGACCTGCTGATCCCTGCTGAGAGCCTCTCCCGTGCCGATATCTGCCGTCAGTGGGGCCAATGCGCTACCCATATCTGTTTTTGAGGTGACCATGATACAGCTGATACTGACGTCCCCCTTCCTGAGCCAGGATCTGGAACAGGCGCTCTGCTATCGCCAGCCGGATGACCTCTTGGTGCTGATGCAGGATGCCGTTATCGCGGCTACGGCCCCTCAATGGTGCGAGCGATTGGCAGATATTCCGCTCTATGTGATGCGAGAAGACTTGCAGGCGAGGGGATTGCAGCAGAGGATCGGGATGGATCTGGATATGGCCGGTCTGGTCGCGTTGATCGCCGAAAAAGGGTCACCACAGACCTGGGGCGGCTAGCATCCATTTTTATCGATGAAGTTCAGTCAGTTATGACTCTTTACAAGGGATCCATTGTGCCCTTTTGCGGCACGGATTGTATAAATCTTGACTCCCTTGACAACAGGGCATAAAATTTCGCGTCCCCGTATCTGCGGGGAGGATTTTTCACATGTTTATGAAGTCATTATCAGGAGCCTTTTGATGGCAACTATTAACCAGTTGGTTCGCAAGCCACGCATCAAGCTCGTTGTTAAAAGCAACGTGCCTGCGCTGGAAGCGTGCCCTCAGAAGCGTGGCGTGTGCACTCGTGTATATACCACCACCCCGAAGAAGCCTAACTCTGCACTGCGTAAAGTATGCCGTGTACGTCTGACCAACGGCTTCGAAGTCACCTCCTACATCGGTGGTGAAGGTCACAACTTGCAAGAGCACTCCGTTGTGCTGATCCGTGGCGGTCGTGTAAAAGACTTGCCAGGTGTTCGTTACCACACCGTTCGTGGTGCGTTGGACTGTGCCGGTGTTAAAGACCGTAAGCAGGCTCGCTCCAAGTATGGCGTGAAGCGTCCGAAAGCTTAATGGTTCTCCGTTAAGTAAGGCCAAACGTTAATTCGTTTCTAGTTAGATAACTTTCTAGTTTTGGGTAACCCCTGAAGTTACGGAGAATTTGAAATGCCAAGACGTCGTGTTGTTGGTCAGCGTAAAATCCTGCCGGATCCCAAGTTCGGATCAGAGCTGCTGGCTAAATTTGTCAACGTAGTAATGGTTGACGGTAAGAAATCTGTTTCCGAAGCCATCGTATATGGCGCGCTGGACATCATTGCCACCAAATCTGGCAAAGATCACCTGGCCGTATTCGAAGAAGCCCTGGACAACATTCGTCCGGCCGTCGAGGTTAAATCTCGTCGTGTCGGTGGTGCAACCTATCAGGTGCCGGTAGAAGTTCGTCCGGTCCGTCGCAATGCCTTGGCAATGCGCTGGTTGGTTGACGCCGCTCGTAAACGTGGTGAAAAATCAATGGCTCAGCGTTTGGCTGGCGAGCTGCTGGATGCCGCTGACAATAAGGGTTCGTCTGTCAAGAAACGTGAAGACGTTCACCGTATGGCTGAAGCGAACAAGGCCTTCGCTCACTTCCGCTGGTAATCCGCTTGCGCAGGGTCTTTTGGCTCTGCGCACCTTCAGTTATCTAGGGGTCCGCTCCTAGTAAGAGGATGACAATGGCTCGTACAACCCCCATTGAGCGTTATCGTAATATCGGTATCTCCGCTCACATCGACGCCGGTAAGACTACTACTACCGAGCGCGTTCTGTTTTACACCGGTGTAAGTCACAAGATCGGTGAAGTTCACGATGGCGCAGCCACCATGGACTGGATGGAACAGGAACAAGAGCGTGGTATCACCATCACCTCCGCCGCGACCACCGCTTTCTGGTCCGGTATGGGTAAACAGTTCCAACCGCACCGTATCAACATCATCGATACCCCCGGCCACGTTGACTTTACTATCGAAGTAGAGCGTTCAATGCGTGTTCTGGATGGCGCCGTGATGGTGTACTGTGCCGTAGGTGGCGTACAGCCACAGTCTGAGACCGTATGGCGTCAGGCTAACAAATACAAAGTTCCCCGTATTGCGTTCGTCAACAAGATGGACCGTACCGGTGCGAACTATCTGCGCTGCGTTGAGCACATCAAGACCCGTCTGAAAGGTACCCCGGTTCCTCTGCAACTGAACATCGGTTCAGAAGAGAACTTCAAGGGCGTTATCGACCTGGTCAAGATGAAAGCCATCAACTGGAGCGAAGCTGACCAGGGCGTATCCTTCGATTACGAAGAGATCCCGGCCGAGCTGCTGGAACAGGCGCAAGAAATGCGCATGTCTCTGGTTGAAGCCGCTGCTGAAGCGTCTGAAGACCTGATGGAAAAATACCTGGGTGGTGAAGAACTGACCGAGGAAGAGATCAAAAAAGCTCTTCGTCTGCGCGTTCTGAACAACGAAATCATCCTGGTTACCTGTGGCTCCGCGTTCAAGAACAAGGGCGTACAGGCCATGCTGGACGCCGTGGTTGACTATCTGCCGGCTCCGACCGACGTAGCTGCCATCGACGGCCTGAAGCTGGACGGCGTTACCAAAGACGAGCGTCATGCATCTGATGACGAGCCGTTCGCTGCTCTGGCGTTCAAGATTGCCACCGACCCGTTCGTAGGCAACCTGACCTTCTTCCGCGTTTACTCCGGTGTGGTTAACTCCGGTGACTCAGTGCTGAACTCTGTCAAAGAGAAGCGCGAGCGTTTCGGCCGTATCGTTCAGATGCATGCCAACAAGCGTGAAGAGATCAAAGAAGTTCGCGCAGGCGATATCGCTGCCGCCATCGGTCTGAAAGACGTGACCACTGGTGACACCCTGTGTGACGAAAAATCGCCGATCATCCTCGAGCGTATGGAATTCCCGGAGCCGGTAATCTCCATCGCGGTTGAGCCGAAAACCAAGGCTGACCAAGAGAAGATGGGTCTGGCACTCGGCCGTCTGGCGCAGGAAGATCCGTCTTTCCGCGTATGGACTGACGAAGAATCTGGCCAAACCATCATCGCCGGTATGGGTGAGCTGCACCTGGACATCATCGTTGACCGTATGCGTCGCGAGTTCAAGGTTGAAGCGAACGTAGGTAAGCCTCAGGTTGCCTACCGTGAAACCATCCGCGAAACCGTCAAGGATGTCGAAGGCAAGCACGCCAAGCAGTCTGGTGGTCGTGGTCAGTACGGTCACGTCGTTATCGACATGTACCCGCTGGAAGCCGGCAAAGCCTACGAGTTCGTTAACGACATCAAAGGCGGCGTGATTCCTGGTGAATACATCCCTGGTGTTGACAAGGGTATCCGTGAGCAGCTGAAATCCGGCCCGCTGGCAGGCTATCCGGTAATGGATCTGGGCGTGCGTCTGCACTTCGGTTCTTACCATGATGTCGACTCCTCCGAACTGGCGTTCAAAATCGCTGCTTCCATGGCCTTCAAGTCTGGTTACATGAAAGCCAATCCGGTACTGCTCGAACCGATCATGCAGGTCGAAGTCGAGACTCCGGAAGATTACATGGGCGACGTTATCGGTGACCTGAACCGTCGTCGTGGCCTGATCGAAGGTATGGAAGACGGCCCGTCCGGCAAGATCGTACGTGCCCTGGTTCCGCTGGCCGAAATGTTCGGTTATGCGACCGCACTGCGTTCCGCTACCCAAGGTCGTGCTTCCTACGCAATGGAATTCGCTAAGTACTCCGACGCCCCGAACAACGTGGCTCAGGCAGTTATCGAAGAGCGCAAATCCAAGTAATTTATGATTCCCCGCCTACGACGGTAGGCGGGTTTAACCTAGAAGGACTACGTCGTGTCTAAAGAAAAATTTGAGCGTAACAAACCGCACGTTAACGTCGGCACCATCGGCCACGTTGACCACGGTAAAACCACTCTGACTGCCGCCATCACCAACGTGCTGGCCAAGCACTTCGGTGGTAAAGCTTTCGCCTTCGACCAGATCGACAAGGCACCGGAAGAGCGTGAGCGTGGTATCACCATCAACACCTCCCACGTAGAATACGACACCGCTACCCGCCACTACGCGCACGTAGATTGCCCGGGTCACGCCGACTACGTTAAAAACATGATCACCGGTGCTGCCCAGATGGACGGCGCGATCTTGGTAGTAGCCGCGACCGACGGCCCGATGCCGCAAACTCGTGAGCACATCCTGCTGGGTCGCCAGGTTGGTATCCCGTACATGATCGTGTTCATGAACAAGTGCGACATGGTAGATGACGAAGAGCTGCTCGAACTGGTCGAGATGGAAGTTCGTGAACTGCTGACCGAGTATGACTTCCCGGGTGATGACCTGCCGGTAGTTCGTGGTTCCGCGCTGAAAGCGCTGGAAGGCGACGCTGCATGGGAAGAGAAGATCATCGAGCTGGCTGGCCACCTGGATACCTATATCCCGGAGCCGGAGCGCGCAATTGACCTGCCGTTCCTGATGCCTATCGAAGACGTATTCTCCATCGCTGGCCGTGGTACCGTAGTTACCGGTCGTGTAGAGCGCGGTATCGTCAAAGTCGGTGAGACCGTAGAAATCGTGGGTATCAAAGATACCGTTTCTACCACCTGTACCGGTGTTGAAATGTTCCGCAAGCTGCTGGACGAAGGTCGTGCAGGCGAGAACATCGGCGCGCTGCTGCGTGGCGTCAAGCGTGAAGACGTAGAGCGTGGTCAGGTACTGGCCAAGCCGGGCTCCATCAAGCCGCACACCAAGTTTGAATCTGAAGTGTACGTACTGTCCAAAGAAGAAGGTGGTCGTCATACCCCGTTCTTCAAAGGCTACCGTCCGCAGTTCTACTTCCGTACAACCGACGTGACCGGTACCATCGAACTGCCGGAAGGCGTAGAGATGGTAATGCCAGGCGACAACATCAAAATGGTTGTTACCCTGATTGCACCGATCGCAATGGACGACGGCCTGCGTTTCGCTATCCGTGAAGGTGGCCGTACCGTAGGTGCCGGTGTTGTAGCTAGCGTAATCGCTTAATCGATTCGTTATTACAAACATCAAAAGGGGTGGCTTCGGCCGCCCCTTTTTCTTTTTGGGTCTTATGCCTTATGAGATACTTTGCAAAATCATTTATTGAGGTAGTCCCCAGTGAGCAAGCCCGCCATTTTTCTGGACCGTGACGGTGTCATCAACGAAGACACAGGTTATGTCAGCCAAGTCGATGACTTCCATTTCCTGCCCGGTGTGATCGAAGCCCTGCAACTGTTAAAGAAGAAAGGCTATCTGTTGATCGTCGTTACCAATCAGTCTGGTATTGCCCGCGGCTACTTCAGTGAAGATGACTTCATGAATCTGACCGAATGGATGGATTGGTCACTGGCCGATCGGGATGTGGATCTCGATGGAATCTATTTCTGTCCACATCACCCGGATCTCGGCACCCCTTGTGATTGCCGCAAACCTGAACCTGGCATGTTGCTGTTGGCACAACAGGAGCTGGACGTCGACATGAGTCGTTCTTATATGGTTGGCGACAAACCTTCCGACCTGAAAGCGGCGGCCAGTGCCAAGGTTGGTCATAAAGTCATGGTGCGTACTGGCAAACCTGTGACTGACGCCGGCATCGCCTTGGCGGATGCCATCTACGACAACCTGCACGATTTCGCCGTTTCAGTGCCTGTCGCGGGCTGATTTCGTTCGCTTAACATGCGTATTGGTGGCTTTATGAGCGAACGGTTGATGAAAGCCATCTTTTTGCAATTATCTGCTTGCCAGAAAGATTCAACTCCCTATAATGCGCCTCCATCGACAGGGCAAGCGGCAACGCAGAAAGCCAAGTCGATAACCTCAAAAAGCCTTTGAAAATAAGGCTTGACTCGAGAAGGCGGTTGAGTAGAATTCCACTCCCGCAGCAACACACTGTTGCGTCGCTCTTTAACAATTTGAATCAAGCAATCTGTGTGGGCACTCACAGCATCGAACATCAAACAATTTTGTTGATTTTCAATGTCTGGTGAAGTGACCAAGACGATTTCTTAGCAATAAGAAGTCGAACAGTTTATTTCAGCAATTCATTGAGCCGCTGAAGTTCATTGCCTAGGTAATGAATG